>JALRFZ010000383.1 GCA_023253615.1 Verrucomicrobiales bacterium
CGCCGGCTGCTGCCCCGGCCACGCCGGCACCTGCCCCTGCTGCGACGCCCGCTCCTGCCACGCCGGCGCCTGCCCCCGCTGCCACGCCCGCTCCTGCCACGCCCGCTCCTGCCACGCCGGCACCTGCCCCCGCTGCCACGCCTGCTCCGGCAGCCCCGGCTCCGGCCCCGGCTCCCTCTCAACCCGCTGCTCCGGCGCCTGCCGCTCCGGCACCTGCTCCGGCCGCCCAGTGAAATCCGGCGAAGTGAAGTGTATTCGACCACGTTTATGACAGTGCCACAACCGACACAGGAGGACCTCAACGAGCGGGCCGCGATCGACCGCTCGGCGCGCTATCCCGTGATGTTTTTCTTCACCAGCGCCGCCGCCTGGCTTCTTTTCGCGACGGTGATGGGATTCGTCAGTTCGCTGAAGCTCCGTTATCCCGGTCTCTGGGATGAGTGCGCCTACATGGGCTACGGACGGCTCTTCCCCGTCCACTACAATTCCCTGGTCTACGGATGGGCGATGCAGGCCGGCATCGGCGTGATGCTCTGGCTCATGGCCCGATTGACCCGCTCCCGCATCGAGAATCCGGTGGCGTTGATCGTCGCCGGCCATGTCTGGAACGCCGCCGTGGGCCTCGCCGTCATCGCGGTCTGGTTCGGTGCGGGCCGTTCGCTCGTCCTGCTCGACTTCCCCGGCTGGATGTGGCCCCTCTTCGCCGCCTCCTACGCCATCACCGTGGTCTGGGTGATCCCCATGTTCCTCGGACGACGCAACACGCTCTTCTACATCTCCGAGCTTTACCTCATCGGTGCCGCGGTCTGGTTCCCGTGGATCTTCATCACCGCGAACCTTCTCATCAACAAGGGCTCGGCCCCGGCGATGGGTGCCGGAACGAACGCTTGGTATGTCTCGAACCTGATCTATTTCTGGATGGCTCCGATCGCCCTGGCGGTCGCGTATTACATCATCCCGAAGATTTCCGGACGCCCCATTTACAGTTACCCGTTGGCGCAGGCCAGCTTCTGGGTCCTCGCGATTCTCGCGGGTTGGACCGGATTTTCCCGATTCATGGGCGGTCCTTTCCCCGCCTGGATGCCGGCAGTGAGCGGTGCCGCCACCATTTTCATCCTCCTGGCCATCGTCGCCACGGTCGTCAACCTGATGCTGACCCTGAAGGGATGCACGAAGCTCTGGGAATACAGCCCTTCGCTGCGCTTCACCGTCCTCGGCATGCTCATGCTCGCGGTCTACGCCGTACTCTCGGCGATGGGTTCGACCTTCGTTTTCGGGAAGAATCTCCAGTTCACCCACTTCATCGCCGGTCTCGACACGCTCGCCTTCTACGGCTTCTTCTCGATGACGATGTTCGGGGCCTTCTACTTCATCGTGCCGCGCATCACCGGTTCCGAGTGGCCGTCCGGGGCCCGGATCCGGTCCCATTTCTGGTTCAGCACCTACGGGATCATCACGATGGTGGTGTCCATGCTCGTTGGCGGCATCGCCCAGGGTGGGGATCTCGCCCAGTGGGACCGCTCCTTCTCGGTCTCCTTCGTGAATTCGAACGCCTACATGATGGGCCGGGTTCTTGCCTGGGCTCTCATCACCTGGTCGAACTTCTATTTCCTCTACCAGCTCGGCCTCATGTTCCTGGGCAAGGGCCGCAAAACGGCCGGTCCCACCCTCATCCACGCCGAGCCGGGCGAAGTGCCCAGTGCCCGCGCCGCCGCCGGCATCCAGTGAGACCGCAACGCAGCAGATCCCTACGTTCATGAATTCGAAAAATTTCTGGAAACTACTCGGAGCCCTCGGTTTCGCCTTTGCGCTGCCGTGGTTGCTTTTGGTCGTTCTTCCTTATCTCGGGCAGTCCGATGCGGAACCCGTCCCGTATGCCGAAGGGCAGGAGGTGGAGGGTGGCTTGGCCGCCTACCCCGACCGCACCCTCCAGCGGCACGGGGCGAGCGACTACGGACGCGAGATCTACGCCGCCGAGGGCTGCGCCTACTGCCACACCCAGGTGGTGCGTCCCACCTACGCCGGCCCCGACATGTGGCGTCCCGGTTGGGGTGGCCGCGAGGAGGACGGCCTCGCCCGCGAGACCCAGCCCGGCGACTACGCGAATGAAAGTGTCGCTCTCCTCGGCTACCAGCGCATCGGACAGGATCTTTCGAACGTCGGCCATCGTATCGCCACGGCGGAGGAGATGCACCGTCATCTCTACGATCCCAAATCCTTCGACTCCGACAGCGGGATGCCGGCCTACAAGCACCTCTACCGTCGCGCGACCGTCGGCAAGGGCTGGGTGCCGTCGCCGAAAGCCGAAGCTCTCGTCGATTACCTCCTCTCCCTCAAGAAAGACCAGCCCCTTCCCAAGTCCTGACCGACCGGGATACGACATCCGACCTCATTTCACCGACCACATGGATCCGGCCGAAGACAAGAACCTCGATTACCAGCAGGGCACGATCAGCACCGTGGAGCTCCACGATTCGATCCGCCGGGAAACGTCCTTGCATCCCGGAGGCAGTGGCAGTGTCGGTCTCTCCGTGATCGTCGTCGCTGCCCTTATTCTCATTTTCGGCGGCGGCCACCTGTTCAGCACGAGCAACGGTTTCCGTGACAGCATCTATGTCTCGGAGAACTACGTGCCTGCGCCCCGGCCCAGCATCGGCGGCGACGACGCGGGTGCCGCCCAGGTCGCCTGGATCGACAAATGGATGAGCGAGGGCAAGAAAGTCTACAACAACTGTATCGCCTGCCACCAGGCCTCCGGTCTCGGCATCCCCGGTCAGTTCCCGCCGCTGGTCGGCTCGGAGTGGGTCGATGGCGGCACCAAGCGCCTCGGCGCCATCCTGCTTCACGGCATCAACGGCCCCTTCAAGGTCGGTGGCCAGACCTACAATCAGCTCATGCCGGCGTGGAACAATCTCAACGACGAGAAACTCGCCCAGGTGATCACTTACATTCGTCGTGAATTCGGGAGTCTCCCCGAGGGCGAAGACGGCGTAGTCACTACCGAGATGATGAAAGCGGCACGCGAGGAATTCAAGTCACAGACCGTCCCCTACACGGAGGCCGAGTTGCTGGCGATTCCGGCGGACGCCCAGCTTTCAGGAGCCAAGGTGAACCCGGAGACGGGTGAACCCCTCTGATCCCCGGAGACATCTTTCTTTGAAATCCGGCCGCAAATCGGTAAGGGTCCTCCTTGCCGGAACCACGACCACGAAACCCATCTAGACTTAGGA
>JALRFZ010000463.1 GCA_023253615.1 Verrucomicrobiales bacterium
AGGGCCGGAGGAAAGCATCCCGGACCTGCGGAGCCGCCCCGGGAGCAGCCGTGTCATCTATCTCGATTTCGACGGCGAGACCATCTCCGGCACGCCATGGAACAGCGCCTACAACGACGGACAGCCCATCGTCGCCGCGGCCTTCGCGACACCCGCCCACATCGAGGGGATCTGGGAGACGATCGCGGAGGATTACGCGGTCTTCGAGGTGAACGTGACGACGGTCCGGGCGGACTTCGATGCCGCGCCCCCCTCCCAACGGGTGATGGTGATCTTCACCCCGACGAAGGCCTGGTATGGCTCGGCGGGCGGCGTGGCATACGTGAACTCCTTCGGCAGCCCGACGAATCCCTACTGCTGGGTCTTCAACCAGACCTTGAGCGGCGCGGCGGAGTCGGGCAGCCACGAGATCGGCCACACGGTGGGCCTGCGGCACGACGGCACATCGAGCCGGGCCTACTACACCGGCCACACCCATCCGAGCGGCGTGAGCTGGGCGCCGATCATGGGGACAGGCTACGGGCGCACCATCGTACAATTTTCCAAAGGCGAATACGCGGGGGCGAACCGTCCCGAGGACGACCTCGCGATCATCTCGGGCAGGCTCCCCTATCTTGCGGATGATCACGGCGACTCTCCGGCGACCGCCAGCGAAGTCTCGCCCTCGGGCATCCTCACCGAAACGGGAAGGATCGGGAACGCGACCGATGCCGATTGTTTCCGCATCGTATCCACCGGGCCGGGATCGATCTCGGTCACGGCGGCTCCGCATCCGCGCTACCGGAATCTCGACATCGCGATGGAGCTGCTCGACGATGCCTTCGAGGTGATCGCCGCGGCGGCTCCCGCTGGCCCCTTCGAAGCGGCGATCACGGCCCCGGTCGGCGCGGGCGTCCACTACGTGCGGGTCACCGGCTCGGGTCTGGGCGATCCCGTCTCAGGCTACGGACGTTACGGGAGCATCGGCACCTACACGCTGGAGGGCACCTATCCCGGCGAACCTCTGCCCGAGGCCCCGGCCGGATTCACCGCCACCGACGGCACCTCGACGACGGCGGTCGCGCTCTCGTGGGATGCGGTGCCGGAGGCGGACGGCTACCGGATCGAGCGCGGGCTCGCCGCGGACGGATCCGACGCCACCCTGCTGGCCTCGCCGACCGCCACGACGTTCGACGACGGCACCGCGACACCGGGCACGGTGTATTGGTATTTTGTCAGGGCGCGCAAGGGCGTCCTCGAATCCCCGCGTTCGGCGGGCGAATCCGGCTGGCGCCAACTGGAGCCGCCCGCAGCTCCGGTTTCCGTGACGGCGGGTGATGATTCGCCCCATTCCATCCGCGTGAGCTGGCCGGCGGCGGAGCGTGCCCAGGGCTACCGGATCTCGCGGAATCCGGCAAACACCTTCGCCGGTGCCACCGAGATCGCGACGACGACCTCGCTCTCATGGCACGACACGACGACGGAGGTGAATGATCCCCATTACTATTTCGTCGAGGCGGTCAACACGGGCGGAGCCTCGGCAGCGGTCGCGTCGCCAACGCCGGGGATCCGGATTCCCCTGGCTCCGGGCACGCCGACGGGCTTCGCGGCGTCGGACGGCTCCTCCTCGTCGGTGACGCTGCTGACCTGGCCCGCGGTATCCGGCGCGACGGGATACCGCCTCTACCGCCACACGACCGACTCGACCGAGGGTGCGGTCGAAATCGCCACGGTCGGCGAGACGACGAGCCACGGGGACTCCGGCGGCGTTCCGGGCACGGTGTATTGGTATTTTGTCAGGGCGATCCTCGCGGGCGGGGATTCGGCTCCGGGAAATTTCGACACGGGGTTCCGCACGGCCGTGGCACCCTCCCCTCCGGGCGCGGTCTCGGCGACGCTGGGCACGCGGGCGGACGGCGTGCTCGTCTCCTGGTCCGCCGCCGCCGAAGCGGCCACCTACCGTGTCTACCGGGGCGACGGAGCCTCCCCGGAGACGGCGGAACTCATCGGGGAAACGACCGCGACGGAGTGGCTCGATCCCGATCCGGTGGCGGGACGCACGCACCGCTACTTTGTCAGGGCGGTGAATCCCGCGGGCTCTTCGGATTACTCGGCCGCCGCGCTGGGTCACGGCACCACTCCCGATCCGTTCGACGACCGGTTTGAAAACAACGACGATCCTTCGCTCGCCACCCCGATGCCCGGAGAGACGATCCGGGCGGTCGCGGTCGATGGTGATCCGGACTGGTACGAGGTGGTCCTCGCAGCCGGGGTGTCCCGCCTCGATGTGATGGTAATCGGCGATGCCGCGGCGGGCGCGGTGGTGCTGGCCCTGCATGACGAAGCGGGCGCTCCGCTGGCGCCCGCGGAGGAGAACCGGGGTGCGAAAACGATCTCGCACACCGGTGCCCCGGGCGCGCTTTACCGCATCCTCGTCGAGAGCGACGAAGGTGCCGCGGTGCCCTACGAACTGATCGCGAGGCCTGTGACGGACGGGGAAACAGGGCTGTCGGCCGACGGCGTGATCGGCGCGGCGTTCCCGCCGGCCCTTGGCGAAGGGCTGGTCGAATCCCCCGCCGCCCGTCAATCGCTGCGCACTCCGGTGAAAGCGGGCCGGTCGCGCAGGGCCTACCTCGATCTCGTGAACCGGAGCGCGGTCGAAGGCGGGTTCGTGGCGAGAGGCGGCGCAGGCACGCGGCGGATCTCACTCGATCACTATCGTTTGGAAGCGGGACGCTGGCTGCGGGTCACCGCCACAGTGCGCAGGACCGGCCTGGCCCCATCGCTGGCCCCGTTCGAACGCCTCCATCTGCAGAGCACGGTCCGGGCGGAGACATCCCGGAAGGGCCGGACTCCGGAATTCCGGACCACCTACCGTTTCTACCCCGCCGCCGATCCTTCCGCACGCGACGAACTGCGGTGGGAATTGAAACCCGTTTCCAGGCGGCGGTGAAGCCGTTCGATTCGACGCGGTCCTGCCCGATCGAAGTCACTTCGATGATGGACCGCCCGCGACAGCGCTTCGCCACCTCCGTCTCACCGAGCTCGCCGCAGACCTTCCCGCAGATGCGGAAAATGTCGGCGAGCCGCGCGTGGTGCCGCGTGCGCATGGGCTCGGCGATGGACGATCCGGGGCCGAGGAGCAAGGCGGCTTTCTCGGCGGTATCGACTCCCTTCACAGCGAGTTTGACGGAATCCTTCCGGTCGCCCGAGAGGAATTCGAGATGCTCCAGCTTTGCCTCGGCGAGGGCGAGATGTCCGGCGACGTGACCGGGATTCGCCTCGAGCGCCTTGCCGAGCGCGTCCAATCCGCGCACGGTCATGCGGTAGCCCGACGACCATTTCGCCTCGTTGCGTTCGAGCTCGCCGAGATGGACGAGGCTCCGGCAGAGGAGCACGGCGACCTCGACATCCTCGGGACTCGCGGTGTTGATCGGGGTGATGAGCCGGAGGGATTCGTTGTAGAGCTGGTCGAGATCCTCCGGCGTGGCGGCCTTGCCGGAAAAGAGCTCACCCAGTTCGAGGTATCCCTCGGCGAGCTGCACCGACTGCACCGGCGAGAATCCATTCACGTGGCGGAGCAGTTCGAGCGTCTCCATCGCCGCGACATGCGCGTCGATCGCCTCGTCGGTTCTTCCGGCGAGCCGGAGCGACTTCGCGGTCTGGAACTGGAGTTTGCCGACCAGCTCGGTGAGATGGGCGACATCTGCGCCGGCACCTCGCTCCCGCTCGCGCAGAGCGTCGGCGAGTTCGGCGGATTTCGCGTAGGCGGCGATGGCCTCCTCGTGGCGGCGGTGGGCGTCATAGGCGCTGCCGAGCTTGAAGGCGGTGCCGGCGAGCCGGGTGACACTTGATTGATCATCCGGCTTCAGCCTCAACACGGACTCGAAATGTTTCACGGCCGACTCGAGGACCGCGAGCGCCTCGGGCCCCAGGGGATTGCCCATCAGGCTGCTCAGGCTTTCCCCGCTGTCGGCGAGCCGGGCATGGATATCGCGCAGGGTATCGGGATCGGTCTCCGCTCCCGCATCGGCGAGGGCCCCCTCGAAGGCCGCAATCGCCTCGTGGAAATGCCTCACCGCCTTCTCCCCGAGGCCGAGGTTTCGCTCGATGTGTGCGAGACTGTGCAGGGCGCGGGCACGTTCGAGGGCCGTTTCGGGACTGTCGGCGACAACGGCGAGGATCTTCTCGTAGTAAACGCGCGACTTCTCCAGCTCCTCCCTGGGGATCGACTTCTCGCCGCCACCGAAGGATTCTCCGCCGGCCATGCGATGAAAGAAGGCATCGGCCGCGGCGAGCGATTGTTTCAAATCGGTGACGGTGTCGGCCCAGCGTTCATCGAGGTGACGGGTCGTGGCGCGTTGCGTCACGACCACCTGGTCGAGCTCGCTCACCTTGTTCCGGAAGAAATAGGTGCGCCGGAAGTAATCGACGAGGCAGTAGGTCGCCGCGAGGAA
>JALRFZ010000504.1 GCA_023253615.1 Verrucomicrobiales bacterium
TCAAGCGCCATTTTGCCAGCTTTGCGCCAAAGTGCCAACCGGAAAGGCTCACCCTTTCGGGTTCTTGAGTTCTGGTCCCGCCAAAACGCCGGCTGAAGCGCCCCCCCATCTCGAAGAACCCAGCCACATCATAAATTGCCAGGCTATTAATAATTGATGAACCGTCGATTGGATTTTAGATTCACCTCTGGAATCCCGCCATTTTCTCCATGAATCCCGATCATTTTACCAGTGCTCCCCGATACCCGTTACCGTTGCTCCGACAGAGATAGCCAAGCTATTGATTTTATTGATGCCGATGATCAGAAAGAGACGAATCATCGGAAAATGGGAGATGCCTTTATCTCTGCCTCCCCATCGCGGTTGTTTTTGAGTTCCAAGGCCGGCGGGTTTGGTTGAAATCCGGTCTTTTCCATCGCTTAGTTGGCCCGTCCCATGCCCCGCTCCTTTGCCTTCTTCGATCTCGATCACACCCTGCTCCCGCACGACACGCAGGCGCTTTTCTGCAATTTCGTGCTGCAGCGAGAGGGATGGCGGCGGATCTGGCTGCTCTGGTTCCTCCCCTGCGTACCGCTCGCCGCGCTCCGCCTGCTCTCCCTCCGGACGATGAAGCGCCTCTTTCTCGGCTACCTCATGGGGATGCCAAGGGAACGACTTGCAGCCCACGTCGCCGCGTTTCTGGAGAGCGATTTCACCGCAGCCCTGTATCCCGAGGTGGTCGCGGAGGTCGAGCGACACCGCAGCGAAGGTCGCACTCTCGTCCTGAATAGCGCCAGCCCCGACTTCTATCTGCACGGCATCGCCGCGAAGCTCGGATTTGATCACGTTTTCGGCACCCGCCTCATGATCCCCGGCCGGATGCCGGTCCTGCCCCGGATCGACGGGCCGAACAACAAACACGGGGAGAAAATCGCCGCGATGCGCGGGGCGGGACTGATCCCGGACGCGTCACCAGTGCTCGTGGATGCATGGTCCTACTCCGACAGCTCCGCCGATCTGCCTCTGTTGGAACTCGCGGAGCACGCCGTGATGATCCACCCGGGCGCACGCCTCGCCACCATCGGAGCGGAACGGGAATGGCGCACGATGACCCCCCGCCGCCCCTATGCGGACAAATGGTCGGGACGCTTCACGATGCTCCTGCAGGTGCTCGGGCTCTACCACGTGCCGGTGCGGCAAAACTGAAGAACTCCCGACAATCCGTTCGCCGCCGCGCGGGAAATCGGTTATCGAATGCCCCATGAGCGAAGACACCGAGCCTGACATCCTCACCCCGCGCGCCCGTTGGTCCCTCGGAGCCCTGATGGTGGTGCAGGCGCAGAACGCCTTCAACGACAACTTCGTGAAGTTCGTGCTGATGGGTCTGGCGATGGCGGTGGCCGCGGGCACGGCCATCGGGGAAAACATCGAGTTCATCCTCTCGGCGCTGATCCCCCTGCCCTTCATCCTCATCGCCCCGGTCGCCGGCTACCTGTCCGACCGCTACGCGAAAAGCCGCGTCATCTGGCATTGCCTCGTCCTGCAACTGGTGCTCTTCCTCCTCATCGGCGCCGCGATCCTGCTGCGCTCGATCGAGATCGCCGTGATCGGGTTCTTCTTCCTCGCCGTGCAATCCACCCTCTTCTCCCCGGCCAAGCAGGGCATCCTGAAGGAGCTCGTCGGATCGAACCGCCTTGGCTTCGCCAACGGTCTCATGTCGATGCTGACCATGCTCGGCATCCTCGGCGGGATGTGGGTCTCGGGACAATGGTTCGACCATCTCCTGGACCACTACAACGGGAAGAACGGCATCGTCCCCGACAACGCCTGGCGCGCCGCGCTCATCCCCGTGATCGGCGCGGGGATCGCCTGCATCGTGGCCCTGATCCTCGCCCGACTCATCATCGCCACCCCCGAGCATCCCGAGGAACGTTTTTCAAAGGACGTCTGGCTGCGCCACTTCCGTCATCTGAAGGAACTGTTCTCGCAACCGGTGCTGCGCCGCACCGCCCTTTACATCACCGCCTACTGGTTTGTCGCGAATTTCCTCGGGCTCGGTTTCGTGCAGTTCGCCAAGGAACTCTTCCCCGAGGCCGGTCAATCCGGGCGCATGACGGAAGTCGCCATGATGTTGACCTGGGTCGGCGGCGGCCTGGTGCTCGGCAGTTCCCTCGTCTCCTTTCTCTCCCGCCGGCATATCCGTCTCGGCCTCGCCCCGCTCGGTGCGATGGGCATGGCGGCAGGCCTCGCCGGAGCCGGGATCTTCACGCCCGCCGGACTCCCCTGGAATCTCAGTCTCGGATTCATCGGCTTCGCGAGCGGGTTTTTCGTGGTGCCTCTCAATGCCTGGCTGCAGGATCGCGCCCGCGACGATCATCGGGCCCGCGTCATCTCGGCGCTGAACCTCTTGACCGCCTTCTCCGGCGTCATCGCGATCGGAGCCGGCAGCGCGTTGAAGGCCTTCGGTCTCGGCGCCTCCGGCCAGATGCTCTTCTTCGCCCCGCTTGTCTTCCTCGTCGGAGTCGCTCTCGCGCTGCGGCTGCCGCTGCTACGTCCCGCCGCCTCATGAAGTCCCTCGCAAGAGCCTTCTTCAAGGTCGTCTTTTTTCCCATCGTCTGGTTCATCTACCGGATGCGGCGGATCGGCGCGGAGAATGTCCCTCGCTACGGCGGCGTCCTCCTCTTGAGCAATCACGTCAGCTACATCGACTCCTTCATTCTCTACCTCACCTGTCCCCGGCCGGTGCGTTTCGTGGTCTTGGAGAACTACCTGAAGGTGAAACCGATCGCGTGGTTTCTCCGCCTCTTCGGTGCCATCCCGATCCGCCCCGAGAAGGC
>JALRFZ010000686.1 GCA_023253615.1 Verrucomicrobiales bacterium
CGATGTCGGGGCGGAATTGGATCACCTTTTCAGTGACGCTCTCATCGAGGCTCGGGGCGAGATGGGTTTTCATCTGCCAGCTTTCGCAGTAGGCCTGGATGAGGGAGCTGAGGGAGAAGTTGCGTGTGAGGATGACGCAGTTCTTTCCATGGAGCGGGCGCTGGTTCTCGATGAGATGCTGGGGTTTCACGGCCCCCTGCTGGGGCACCTCGCGGAAGGGGAGATCGAAGTGGAACTCGGATCCCTTGCCCGGTTCGCTCTTCACGGCGAGCGTGCCGCCGAAGGCCTGGCAGAGCTTGCGGCTGATGGCGAGTCCGAGTCCGGTGCCACCGAATTTGCGTGTCGTCGATGCATCCGCCTGGGTGAAGGCTTCGAAAATGCGCTCGTGGTGCTCCGGGGCGATGCCGATGCCGGTATCCTTCACACTGAAGCGGATCACGGACTCGCTGCCGGTTTTGGTCTCGCGCGCCGAGAGGCGCAGGGTGATGACGATTTCGCCCCGATTGGTGAACTTGAGGGCGTTGCCGACGAGGTTCACGAGGACCTGCTTGAGCCGTTCCCGGTCGCCGTAGATGAGGTTGGGGATGCGGCGGTCGAGATGATAGATCAGCTCGAGCTGGCTCTCCGCCGCGTAATAGGTGAACATCTCGATGGTTTCCTCGATGAGGTTGACGATGTCGAGCGGCTCGGTTTCGAGCTCCATTTTGTCGGACTCGAGCTTCGAGAAATCGAGCACGTCGTTGATGAGGTGGACGAGCGACTGGCCGCTCGTGCGCATGATCTGGACGAGCTCTTTTTGTTCGCTTGTCAGGGAGGTCTCCATGAGCAGGCTCGTCGTGCCGATGATGCCGTTCATCGGAGTGCGGATCTCGTGGCTCATGTTCGCGAGGAAGTCGGACTTCGCGTGCTGGGCGACCTCGGCCTGCTGTTTCGCGATCTGGATTTCCTTGATCGATTAATGGAACTGGTCGGTGGTCTTGCGCAGGCTCTCGGCCATGGCGTTGAAGCTGGCGTGGACTTTCTCGATCTCGGGCGGGCCGGCTTCGCGGAGGCGGTAATCGAAGCGTCCCTCCGTCACCGTGTTCATCCCCTGGGCGAGGCCCTGGAGCCTGCGGGTGAACCACGAGCCCATGAAGATGAGCGAGGCGAAGAGCGGGGCGATCCCGATGAGAGGCAGGAAATGGCGCAACTCCATCACGCGGGTGAAGGCGAGGATGGGGGGATGGACACGGGACTGGATGACGATGAAAAAGGTTTCGCCTTCGACGACGATGGGAAAGGCGGCACCAAGGGGTTGCGGGTTGCCGGTGCCGAGGAGGGAGCGGACCCCGGTGGAGGCGCCGGACAGGGGCGTGTCATCGCCGGGGAATCCTTCGATGACGACATGATTCCGGGAAAGCACCTCGGTGGTGAGGTGGTTCAGATAAGCATCCTCCTCCGGTGCGACGAAGTCGCCCAGGGTGATATCGGCGATGCGCTGCAAGGGGGGCTCGCCACCGGTCCGATGGTAAGCGGTGAGACGTGCCTCGGGATCCTCGGTGAGGGTGTAGTTGAGCTGTTGGAGCAGATTCCGGAACTCGGCAGGCACGGAACCGGGGGCGCTTTCGGACCCGTCCGGGGTGGCGAGGGAAAGCGATGCCATCATTTCCGGAGTGACCCGCTGGGTGAAGGCCGTCGTCTTGGTCGAGAAATCGGAGACGATCTCGCGCCGCTTCAACTGGGCCTCCTGCAGGTAGGAGATCGCGAGTCCAAGGGCGGCACCGATTCCGGCCGTCACGAGACTGCCGGAGAGGAGCATGAAACCCAGGGATGGCTTGGCGGAAAACATCGGGGGCAATATGTGCCGGGATTGGGTTCGAATCAATTAAAAACCATAAAAATGATAAGTTTACGTAATCCTAACTTTCCCAACGAAGTGCTTGCCTGATTTCGCGTGCCGGGGTAGATTCTCGGCCCGCCAAAGCGCTCGGTTAGCTCAGGGGTAGAGCACCTGCTTCACACGCAGGGGGTCGCTGGTTCGAACCCAGCATCGAGCACCACTCCAATCCCCGTCCGGCGGTAGGCACGTGGCAATCTCCGCGTCCCGACATTTCCGGTGAAATCCCGGGAAGGATTCTCCGGAAATTTCCTCATCGTGATCTGCGTTCCGGGGAAGAGGCGCGTCGCCCGGAAAGATACACGCCCACCGGGCCATTTCCGGAGCTGCAAACGGCAGAGGGCGGCCGCACGGGTCTCTTTCACCAGTGCCACGTCACCCCGGTCCGCACCGAGAGAGGTTCCATCGGGTGATAGTGGGTGTCTGCGATGCCCGCGAGCGGCTCGCCCGGGAGCCGGGATTCATAGAAGTATTCGATGTCGTTCGCGTCGGTGTCGAGCAGGTTCAGCAACTCGACATAGACATCCCACTTTTCCTTCCGGTATCCGGCGCGGGCATTCAGGACAAGTGAGTCGCGCGACATCACGCTCTCGTCGGCGGTGAGGGGGCGTGGGCTGAAGTAGCGGGCGCGGAGCGCTCCGTAAGGACCGGTGGCCCGTCCGGCGGTGATCCCGGCCGAGAGGGCGACGGGCACGGCATTTTCGACAAAGCGATCGACCGGCTCGTTGCGGAAGCGGGCTTCGGAGACAGCCAGTTCGCTGTCGAAACGCAGCCAGTCGGTGGGATTCCAATAGACCGCCCATTCGATGCCGTAGCGCTCCGTCGCGGGTCCGGGCTCGTTCGTGCCGGCATCGCCGACATAAAGCAACTCCGATTCGCTTTGGAGATGCCAGAGCGAGATGGATGAAGTGACCCCCTCGACGACCTCGGTGCGGGCGCCGACCTCGGTGCCCCACTGGCGCACGAGCGGATCCACCGCCGGCGCGGGCAGACCGGTGGCAGGATCGACTTGCAGGGTGACGCCCCGAGCGTCATTGCTGTGGAAACCTCCGCCCCAGTTGAAGAAGAGCTCCGTCTCATTCCAAGGACCGAAGACGGCCCCGAATTTCGGATTCACCATCGCGGCGGTGTCGTTGCCGGAATTCGCGGGCACGCCGGAGAGCGAGGTGACATCGAAGTGATAGAGGTCGGCGCGGACGCCGGTGTTGATCTTCAGCCAATCGTTCAA
Organism: Verrucomicrobiales bacterium; assembly: GCA_023253615.1. GTDB lineage: Bacteria > Verrucomicrobiota > Verrucomicrobiia > Verrucomicrobiales > DEV007 > Arctic95D-9. The sequence continues at coordinate 3,105 of JALRFZ010000686.1, forward strand.
GATGAGTTCCTGGTTCGCGAAGGTCGAGACATTCATCTCGTAGACCTCGTCGGACCGCACCGTGCCGAGCCGCTGGCGGGCGGCGGTGTTGTGCAGGCCGACTTCATCGATGAAATCGTGGTGGGATTGCAGGCCGATCGTGAAATCCCCCTCGCGGCCGAAGAGATCGCTGTCGCGCGTGTCGGCGATGCGCAGCCCCGCGAAGACGCGGTCGTCCACCTGGTTGAACTGGTCGCCGTTCACCGGATCGGCGAGGAAGTAGGTGAAATTCGAATAAAGATCGAGCGCGTAGCTGCCGACGTAGGCGTTGACCTCGGTGGTGGAGACATCGCCCTCGTGGATCCAGTCGAAAGACAGGCTGTAGCGCTGCGAGTCGCCGCCCACGGTGGGATCGACGAAGCCGAGGCGATCGATGATGCCGCCGCTGACGAGCCGCGAGGGCACCTGATCCGTCGCGTCCCATCGGCCCTGGTAGGCCATGCCGGTGATGGAATAGCGGTTCACGCCGGCCTCCCAATAGTATTTCACGAAGCCGTTGAACTTCTCGAAGTTGTCCTCGAGCACCCAGGGGCCGTCGTAGTAGTTGTATTCGAAGGCCGTGGTGAGCATGCCGTCGCCGGCGGCGACACTGTCCATGAAGAGGAAACGGAAAAAATCATCCTCTCCCGCGCTGATCGAGGCGGTACCCTCCGGCAGCACGTCGTAAAAGCCGAATTTCGCGGAGCCGGCCGAGGAGAAATCCCCGAGGTCGGCGAAGTAAGGACCCTTGGTGTAATCGAGCGTCTCGATCAGCTCGGGGATCACGAAATTGATGTCGGCGTAACCCTGCCCGTGGCCGTGGCTGCGGCTGTTCACCGGCATGGCATCGGCAAAGATCGCGAAATCCGTGCCGTGATCGAGATTGAAGCCCCGCACGAAATACTGGTTCGCCTTTCCGCCACCGCTGTGCTGCGTGATGATCATGCCGGGCACGACCTCGAGGAGTTCGCCGCGTCGCAGGTAGGGGCGGGCCATCAGCTCCTCGGCGCTGGCGCTGCCCATCGAGGCGGATCCGGCGATGCCGAGCAGGCTCTGATCCTTGCCCGGCTCGACGATGGTGTCGTAGACGACCGCGGTGCTTTCCACCCGCACGGGGGCGGGGACGCGATCGTTGATCACCGGAGCGGGAGCGGATTCGACGACGACCGCGGGCAGCTCGCCCAGATCGGCTGAGGTCGCGGGGGCGTCGGTCGGCGGGGCGGCTTCCTGCGCGTGCAGGAAGAAAGGCAAGAGGGAGGCCAGGGCGAGAGCCCCGGCGGAAGCGGGAAAAAGGCGTTTCATGAGTGGTCGGAAGGGAAAACGAAGTTCCCCGTGCGACCCCACGCAAAAATTTCAGTTTTCCGCGGCCGGGCCGCGCTCATCGGAGCCGCGAACCCTTCCGAGCTTTTCCGCCAGTTCGAGGCGGGCGCGGTAGAGGCGCCCTTCCACCGCGCGCCGGGTGCAGCCGAGCAGCGCGGCGCATTCGTCCTGGCTGAAACCTTCGAGACCGCAGAGCACGAGGACCTCCCGCAGGCGCTCAGGCAGGGCGGTGATGGCCTGCCGGAGTCTGGCGATCTCCTCGCTATCCGCCGCATTCTGATCGGGAGGCAGCCCCGGAGCGCGGAAACCGGTGACGCCGGATGACTCGAGGCATTGGTTTTTGGAAGCATCCCGACGTGCCCGGCTGCGGTGATGATCGTGACACCGGTTCCGTGCGATGCGGAAGAGCCACGCGGCGAAATGCGTCTCGCCCTGGTACCGGGGCAAGGCGGAGTAGGCGCGGACAAAGACATCCTGACAGAGCTCCTCCGCGTCTTCGGGATTTCCCGTCCAGCCCAGGCAGAAACGGTAGATCCGGTCGCGGTGGTGTCCGATCAGGTCAGCGTAGGCGTCATGGCAGCCTTCGCGGGCCTGTGACACGAGCCGGGCGATCCGGTCCGTTTCTCCCGTCCCGGCGGGGCATGGCGGCGCGGCAAACCAAGGCAGGCCCGGAGAGATGGCTTCAGGGCTGGTGCTCATGGGTGATGCTTTCGCGCGTCCACTGCAGGAGTTTGGCGGCCTGTTCCGGGGAGAGGGCTTCCTTCATTTCGAGGAAATGTCCGATCGTGAGCTGTTGGAGACGGCCCTGGGCCTCGTGGATTTCGCCCAGCGCGGCATCGACCGCGGCCCGATCCACAGGCGCGTGTTCGAGGGCGGCGGCGAGCCGGTGCCCTGATTCGCCGATCCGGCCCAGCAGTTCGGCGCGGCTATCCGCATAGCTCCGCTCGATCGGAGCCAGCGTTTCCTCCTGCTCGGGGGTGATCTCGAGCTGCTCGTGGAGCCATTCGTGGAAGGCATCGCCGGAGGATTCGTGGGGCGAAGCCTGGTGGACATGGCCATCGTGATGATGCGCCGTCTGCCGGGCCACGACATAGGCTGTCAGCCCGGCGAGGGCGACCGCGGAGGCGGTCCAGAAAAAGGGCTTTTGTGTCGACTTCACAGCGACAGGAGAGGGTTGGTCGCGCCACCCAAGAGGGTCAGCTCCGGTGGAGCGGGGCGCACCGCTTGCTGCGGGACGCTCGTACCGATGCAGACCGCCAGCGCGACGGCTGTCACACACGACAGGGCCCCGGCCAGAAAAACGAGCCTGATCTGCTGCGACGATTCGCCGAGTCGGGCGAGAATGGCGTTCGTCATGTCCGGGGATGGCGCGGGGCGGGACTCGCGCAGTTGGCGGAGGAGCGGGTCGAGATCCGGGACGTTCATCGTTGCATCGGGGCGGGATTCCTTCGATCCTAGACCTCTCCACGCGCTTGCCAAGTCGAAAGCGGGCGCCGAGGGCGAAGAAATTCGCGGTCAGCCATCGACGGATCGGTGCGGAGAAACGGCTTTCCGGAGCTTGCCGCCGTTGCCCGATGCTGGCAGAGTCCGGGGATGAAGCCTTTTTTCCTTCCCGGGTTGATCGCACTGTCCGTGGTCTCCTTCTCCTCCGATGTCCGGTCCGCCGATCCTGGAAAGTGGCCCTTCCAGAGCGAGACCCGCCTCGAGGCCGTGCTCACCGTGCTCCGTTGGAAACTTTATTCCGAGGCCGGGTTTTCCGACCTGCCCAGGGGCGTGACCCTCGGACTCGATGTCGCCGAGGTGCCCGAGGAGGGATGGTATCAGGTGACCTTGCGCGAGTTTCACAGCACGGATTCGGGATTCGATCCCAATGTGGCCCCGGCGATCGAGCATTTCCATGTCAGGGAGAGTGACGGATCCATCGAATGGCTCGACCTTGTCGAAAACGAAAGACGGCCCTGGTCCGCCTTCCTCCAATCCCGCCGTGCTCCCTGACCCCGCCCATGAAAGTCGAAAAAGTAAAATACGTCCTCTGGGCGGTGGACATGGACCGGGCGATCCGGTTCTACACGCAGCTCTTCGGAGGCACACTCTCGTTTCAAACCGAGGTCTGGAGCGAGGTGGTCGTCGCCGGAGCCACGATCGGCCTCCACGCCGATGGCGAGGGCAAACGCACCTGGACCGGTCTCAGCTTCCAACTCGACGATCTCCGCGAGGGCGTGGCGCGCCTCTTGGAATGCGGTGGCGAATTGGCCCGTCCTCTCGACGAATCCGGCGCGGAAGAGCTCCACCTCGCCATGTGCGTCGATCCCGAGGGGAATGAATTCATGATGACGCAGCGAAGGGGTTAAATGCCTCCTTATCAGCTTTTTAAAAACTGATGGTTTTGTTTGCAAATTATATGGAAAATGTTAAACTTGTAAAATGAGGTCGCGCGTCACGCTTGAATCCCCTCGATCATGGCGACTGCTCCTCTGGGTGGTCTTCGTGTCGATGGCGTTTCCTTTCGTTCTTCGCGCCCAGATCACGCCAGAGAGCATCGCCGCCAGCATCGCCTATGACAGCGGCCAGCCGGCGGAGAACTACCGTGAATACAGCGTCAAGCTCGCCACGCTATTGGGCACCTGTAGTCCTGCCGCCCTGGTGCGCATTCTCGGAGAAAACTCGGTCGAGATCCCCGATGGACAGACTTTGAACGAGGCGCTCAATCTGCAACCGATCAATTTCGAATACGGCTCCGCGACTCTCTCGCCCGGATCCTATGCCGAACTCGGAAAAGTGGCGAATTTCCTACGGGCGAATCCCGAGGCGAAGATCCTCATTGAAGGCCATGTCTCCGAGCAATACGCGGGTGCCCAGAATCTCTCGGAAGCGAGGGCTACTTCGGCGAAGTTGTTCCTCGCCCAGAAAGGCATCGATCCCTCCCGGGTCGAGACGAAGGGCTTCGGCTACAGCCAGCCTCTGGAGGGCGGTTCGCCCGAGCAGAACCGGCGCATCGAGATCCGGGTGCTGGATGAGGGAACGGGTGAAGCGTGAGCGATCCTTCGCTCACGGCTGCTTCAACCACGCGATCAAATCCGCCATTTCCTCGACCGTCATGGCTCCCTCGAGCCCGTCGGGCATGAGGGAGACGCCGGTGGCCTGGAGGGTCGCGATCTGGTCGCGGGTGAGGGCGCGGGTCGTGCCATCGGGCAACTTGAAAGTCAGGCTCGCCCCGCTCTCGGAGGCGAGGAGGCCGAAGAGCTGGCTGCCGTCCTTCAGCGTCGCGGTGTAGGCGTGGAAGCCGGGCTGGATGTCGAGATTCGGGTCGAGGATGTTTGTCAGGATCTTCTCCGGCTCGTGGGCGGCGACGGTCTCGAGCCGGGGGCCGATCGCGAGGCCTTCCTTGCCGCGCTGGTGGCAGGAGGCGCAGGCTTTCTGGTAAACGAGGTGGCCTTTCGCGGGATCGCCCTGCCGTGCGAGGGCGGGACGGTAGCGGGCCACGACCTCGGCGCGGGCGGGCGAGGTGGCGGTGTCGAAACGCTTCGCGGCGGCGGCTTTGAGGTCTTTGTCAGGATGATTGAGCAGGCGCATGCGGCGGGCCGCGTCGAAGTCGGCGGGCTTGAGTGGACCGGACTCCATCGCGGCGAGGAGGTCGCGGGTCCAGGCGGGGCGGTTGAGGAGGGTGTCGAGCGCGGTGCCACGCTGGGCGGGCGATAGGCGCGGCCAGAGGGCGAGGAGCTTTGGCGGAAGTTTCGCGTCGCCACTGGCCGCGAGGGTCTCGAGAATCGCGGGCCAGCCGGCGTCGTCGAGTCGGTTGGACAGGAGATCGGCGAGACGGGACAGGGTCGGATCGCGCATCGTACCCTGTTGGATCAGGAGCGAGGCGGCGGCGAGGCGGTCGGAGAGAGGCGCAGAGTCGTTGCCGAGGGTGGCCTCGGCCTCTGAGACGAGGTGGCCGGCTTGCGCGAGGAGTTT
>JALRFZ010000708.1 GCA_023253615.1 Verrucomicrobiales bacterium
ATCCATGACCCGGCTCGCGGCCCAGGCCCAGGCCCCGATCGAGCCCCATTCTTCGGGTCCCGGCTTGCCGAAAAGCGCGTGGACGCCGTTTTCGAAACCGTCGTCGAAGTCGGGATCGATATCGCCGTAATAGAAGGTGGCGAGGGCGCATCCGGCATCGACGATTTTCTCCAAAGGCCAGCGCGACGCCTGATTGCCCCGGGACGTCTCGGTCGACCGGTGGTCGATCACCTGCCCTTTTTTTTCAGGTTCGTTGCTCTGGCGCATCCAGGAGGTCGACAACGTGATCTCGGGAGAGGGATGGACGCCATGGTTGCCGGTGAAGTTCAGCCCGATGAAAGCGGGCGCACCGCCTTCGGCGGGCTTGGCGGGTTTGACGATCAAGACGTCCACGAACGGCCCCTGCCCGCCTTCCCGGAAATGGATGCGGACCTCCTCGAGCGTGGCTTTGCCACCGAGGAAGCCCTCGATTCTCTTGCGGCTCTCGAAATGCATCCCTTCGGGGCGCCCGACCGGCGTCCTGCCGTAGACGTGCCGGGCGAAGAGATCGAGCAGCTCGGAGCGGCGCTTGCTCCAGTCCGCCGCCGACTTGACGGGCTCTCCGTTTTCGAAAACAAGGGGGTCCGGCAGCGTGTAGGCCGGGACCTTGGCTTCGTCGTAAATGACAGGCTCTTCGGCTCCCAGGAGGACCGGAAGGACGAGCATGGCGGCAAGGAGGTTTTTGGTCATGAGTCAGGTTAGGTGAGAACGGCGGACCGGTGCAATCGCGGAATCGCGGAGGAGGACGCCGGGCAACGAGATGTTGGCTTGCCGGAAACGGGGGATCGACTTAGGATCGGATCCATGATACGGACGGTCGCAATTCATGGATTGGTTCTGGCCGCGGTGGCCGCGTTGTTCGCCCAGGAACTTTCGCTCGATGAGGCAAAGGCGGATTTCACCGCGGCGGACAAGGCGTTGAACGCGATCTATGCGAAGGCGAAAGCGGACCTTCCGGAGCACCTGTTCGCGGAACTCCAGCAAGACCAGCGCGATTGGATCAGCTACCGGGATCATCGTTCGGAACAAGCCGCCGCCTTTGACGGAGGGGCGGCCGAGGGCGCCGAAAAGACGACGGCCGAATATGGGAGTTCCATGGCCGGGATCACCGCGGAGCGCGTCGAAATCATCGCCGGATGGATGAAGTGGGACGGATTCGCCCATGAGTGGGAGGGCATCTGGAGCGACGGCCAGGGCGGGCGGCTCGCGATCCTGCAGAACGAGGACGGTCGTTTCGCCTTTGCGCTCGATGTGGTGCGGGGCCCCACCTACCACCTCGGAAACATCGGGGGATCGGCGGAATGGAATGGCATTACCGCCCGTTTCACGACCCCTTCCCTCGACGAGGAAGGCGAAACCTGGCTGACGTTCCTGAAACGCGGCATCAAACTGGAAGTGATCGGGGAGAACACCTTCTCCTTCCACGGTGTCCGGGCCTGCTTCGATGGCGTCTACGTCAGGATCTCCGAGCTCACCGACGAGGATCGCAAGATGATCCTGTCACCTGAGAATTGAGCGGGATCAGCCGGTCTTTTTCACGAAGCCCGATCGACGTATTTCTCGCGGCAATGCACGATGGCGTCGAGCATCAGCTCGGCTTCCTTGCGCAGCTCCGCATCGAGGCTGCCGGCGGCGTGGTTGTGCCGTCTGTAGAGCGTGGCGAGGTGTTGACGGATCTCGTCTCGGCCCATTTTGGCGGGATCGATTTCGCACATGCCCTCGGGCGTCATACGTACAAAGATGCCTCCGACCTGGAGGGGTTCGGTGGCCGTCTCCGGGCGTCCGGAAAACCAGCGGAAGAGCTTTTTGATCATGGCAGGGAAAAGACGATTCGGGGATCACGCGATGCGGACTTGTTTGAGGTAAGCGGACTTCTGCTCGATGTCGTGTTCGTTGAGAACGCCGGCCCCCTCGTATTCGATGGCGATATCCTTGCGCAGGCCGGATTCCTCGTCATAGACCTGCGCGCGGACGCGCTGGTTTTCGTCGTAGCTGTAGGTGACGGTCACCACACAGCCGGCGGGGCGTCCGGGAGGGACGCGGAGGCTGATCTTGCCGACGATGTCGACATACCGGGGATCGGGATCATCCCCCTGGGTGATCTCGACCTCGATCAATTCCTCGTTGTCCTCCGACGTGACGTAGGTCTGCGAGATCGAACACGGGATGGGCGTGTTCTTCGGGATGACGATGGAATTCCGCACTTTCGCAGTGCCGGTCCTGGCATCCTCGATGATGGCGAGGATGCCGTAGCTGTGGTTGCAGACTTCGGAAACGCGGCGGGCCCGTTGCGCGAAAAGAGCGGCGCCGAGGGCGACACATTCATCGACATTGCCACAGGAGACGGGGGCTTTCCCGAAATGGCGCGTGAGAAGCTCCTGCACTTTCGGAATACGGGTGCTGCCTCCGACGAGCACGACATGATCGATGTCGGTCGGTCCCAGCCCGAGGGTATCGAGGGCCTGCTCGAGAAGCATCACGGTGCGGGTGAGGAGGCGGCGGATCGCTTCCTCGAAGGAATCCCGGGTGAGCTCGACTTCGGCGAGCCCGTAATCCTCCGCGCCGATTTTCTCGGAGACGACATTCAATTTGGAAAGCCGCTTCTTCGTATCCTCCGCGGCGGCGAGAAGACGGCGGCGCTGGGTCGCATCAAGGATGAGTTCACGTCCGTTCTGCTCGCGGTATTTTTCGGCGATCAAGTCGAGGAGGATCTCGTCGAAGTCCAATCCTCCGAGGTGGCGGGCCCCTTCGCTGAGGAGGATGTCGATACGGTCGGTATCGACGTCGAGCACGGTGATGTCGAGGGTGCCTCCGCCGAGATCATAGACGAGGACGCGGCCGCGCACGCCCTGATTGTGGGCGTAGTAGAGCGCGGCGGCGGTGGGCTCGTTGACAATGCGCCGCACCTTGAGTCCCGCGAGCCGCCCGGCCGTGACGGTGGCTTTGCGGGCCAGCTCGTTGAAATTCGCCGGTACGGTGATGACGACTTCCTCGATCAGGCCGATGATGCGGGCGCAATCCTTGCGCAGCTTCGCAAGGATGAGGGCGGAGACTTCGGTGGGAGTCCACCTCTCGCCATCGATCTCGATGACATGGGAGGGATCATCCATGTGCTTTTTGATATGACGCACGGTGCGATCGGGATCGCCTCCGTCCTTTGCGGCGGATCCCACCAGTTTCACTCCCTCGTAGCGGTCGAAAAACACCACCGAGGGGGTGAGTCGCTCACCATCCGCATTCGGCACGATTTCCGGATTGCCGTCGGGCCTCACGTGCGCGAGGGCCGAAGTGCTCGTGCCGAGATCGATCCCGACATACATCGCTTGCTTTTCTGACATGGATTGGGTCCGGGCGGATGGGTTGGCAGGCATCCCCCGGTCGAAGATAGGCTCTTTATCCACAATTTTCCAGAATCACGTTTTCTGTAAAATTGTTGCGAACTTCACGAAACGACTCCTTCGGCTTTCCGGATGATGACATCTCTCGAGCCATTCCGATCGACGTAGCCGGGGCGCACCGTCTCGACGACGAGCGAACTCTGGGAGCCGTTGCCGTTGGCCTTCTTCGCGACTCCGTTCTGCAAGGGCACCAGTTTGATCCGCTTGCGTTCCGGAATGGAGACGACCGTGCCGGGTTCGAGTTCCAAGGGTCTCACGGAGTGGTCCCGGAGCAGATCGACGAAACCGCGCTTGAGGATGCCAGGCTGCTCGGAGAACTTCGGGTAAAGCCACTTGCTGTCGTACCGTTTCGCGAAATCGTCGATCAAATCGAGCTTGGCGATGAGTTGCGGTAGAAATCCTCCAGCGGGAACCCGTCGGAAGCGGCGGATGGCACCACCTCGCCGGGATCGCTGAAGACATCTCCGCGGCTGAGCTGGTGCCGCCGGCGGCCGCGCTTCACGGCATGCTCCATCTCGGACTCCAGTTTGCGCAAGGACTGGATGCGGCGCTCGGCCGCGGCGATGGTTTCGGCCTGCTTCATCTCCTGATCCTTGGAATCCTGGCAACGCTTCTGCAGGATTCCGAGTTCCAGCCGGGCGGCGTTCAGGGCGGCCTTGAGCTCCTCGCGCCCGGCGAGGAGGTTCTCGCGCTGGGATTTCAATTCGCCCTGGCGCGATTGGATCTCCTTCACGCCGCTGCCAAGGCTCTCGATCTCGTCCTCGAGCACGCGTTTTCTCGCGGTCGGGGCGATGATCTCATCGCGGATCTTGCGAAAGTCGGCGTCTTCGCTGGCGAGGGTGCGCTTCTCACCGCGGAGGGTCTCGTTTCGGTCCTCCCATTCCCGGATCTCAGTCTGGTGGTGGCGTTCCCACTCCTCGAGATCGGCGCCGAGCCGGTCGATTTCGCCACGGGCGCGCAGGAGGGCGCCTTCGGCATCCCGGCGGCGGGCTCGCTCCCGGGAGAGGGAGTCGCCCGCTTCTCCGAGCCGGTCCCAGCCCGCGCGGAGGGTTTCCGGGAAACCCGCCCGGGTCGTATCGAGCAGGCGCAGCACTCCGTGGCGCGATTCGATCTCATCCTGCAGCCGGATCTCGAGATCCTCGATGCGCTCGGAAAGGGTTTCGATTTCCTCCTCGCGATCGTTGAGTTCATCCTCGAGGGCACTGCGCGATTGCTCGATCGATTCGCGGGCGCGGATCGCGTTGCCGAGCTCCTCCTCGACGGCGGAGAGCTTCGCGTTGCCTTCGGCAAGGAGTTTGGCCAAGGCCTTCTCGCCGTTCTCGCGGGCTTTCCGCACTGCTTCGGAAAGTCCCTCGCGGGTGTTCCGCAATTCGACCTCGAGTCCCTCGCGGCGGGTGCGTTCGGAGCGTAGTTCGGTGAGCAGGGCGTCGCTTTCCCGCCCGTGCCGCGCGATCAGATCGGTCTCAATCTCATTGAAAAGCTCGAACTGCAGATCCGCGAAAAACGGTTTTTCTCTCCACGGCGATCGACGCCGTGTTCGATTCATCCTTGCGAGCGAAGGCCGGGCGGTCGCGCAGCGAAACGATCTTCGGCAGGGTGTCGGTGTGCTCCCGCACCGCGACCTTGAGAATCCCGAACTTGATGAAGTCGCCCGCTTTGACGACCTCGGCGCCATTGAGACGCCTGCCGTTCAAAAACGTCCCGTTGCTGGATCCGAGATCCGATACCGCATAATCTCCATTTTCCTGCCGGACCAACTCCGCGTGATAGCCGGAGATATAAGTCTCCTTGATGCGGAGGTCGTTGTCGTGCCTGCGTCCCACCCCGTATCGGGCATTCTTCAGGACGAGTTCAAAGACATCGCCGTTGACGTTGGTCGTCACCACCAGTTTCAGTGTCATGTGCGGAAATTGAAAAAACTTTGCGGAAAGGATTCGGACTTTAACAAATTTTACATCAGTAGGAAAGGTGAAAATAAATCAACTGGGTCTCAATCATGCAGAGTTTATAAAAATTGAGAAAATTCCCCAGGCCTGCATTTTGGCGGTCATGACCTCGATTTCCTTGCAAAATCGGGGCTTGAGCCGTCCTTTCCCCTCTCCCGAGTTCCAGACCGCTGAAAATGAGACTGTTTGATACAATGACCCGCGAAGTGCGCGATCTGGCGCCCCGCGATGGCAAAACCTTCCGTTTTTACTGCTGCGGGCCGACCGTTTATGGCCCCGCCCACATTGGCAATTTCCGCACCTTTGTTTTGCAGGATGTCTTCCGCCGCAGCCTCGAGCTCTCTGGTCAGCCGAGCTTCCATGTCCGCAATCTCACCGACGTCGATGACAAGACGATCCGCGATTCGCAGGCCGCGGGCCGCAGCTTGAAAGATTTCACCGATCATTGGCGTGACCGTTTCCATTTGGATTGCGACCAGCTCAATCTCCTGCGCCCCCATCTGGAGCCGAGCGCGGTCGAGCACATCCCCCATCAGATCGCGATGATCGCGGAGCTGATGGAGAAAGGACACGCCTACGCCTCGGCCGATGGTTCGGTCTACTACCGTGTCGCCAGCTTCGATGGATACGGACGCCTTTCCCGGCTCGACCAACGCGAGTTGAAGGAGGGGGCCTCGGGTGCCGTCGCCGATGACGAATACGACAAGGATTCCGTCTCCGACTTCGCCCTTTGGAAAGCCCGTCGCGACGAGGACGGTGACAACTGGTGGGACAGCCCGTGGGGCCAGGGCCGCCCCGGCTGGCATCTCGAGTGTTCGGCGATGTGCCGCGAGTATCTCGGCGACAGCTTCGACCTCCACTCCGGCGGCGTCGATCTCGTCTTCCCCCATCACGAAAACGAGATCGCCCAGAGCGAGGCCTGCACCGGCCACGTCATGGCCGATCAC
>JALRFZ010000576.1 GCA_023253615.1 Verrucomicrobiales bacterium
GGCGCTGCCCCCGAAAGAGAGGCCGAGCCATCCGGTCAGGTAGCCGCCCAGGGCGATCAGCGCGAAGGTGCGGATGCCCGCCGGACCTTCCTTGACGCGTTCGCGCTGGAGACCGATGAGCAGGCCGATGGCCAGGGCGAGCCCGGGGCGTAGATAGGTTTCGGGATTCACGGGTGAGACTCCGAGTGTAGCGGATCGGCCCCGGCGAATCCAGCACACACTTGCCCGCTTTGCGGCGATTGGCCTCCTCCGCGGGAAAATCCGCAGAAGATGCCGAGACAGGAGAGCCGCTCCGCGTTAAACTGATTTCATGAAGCGGTACATCCTCCGGCTGGTCCCCGCCGTGCTCGCGGGCATGATCATGGTTTTGTCAGGCTGCGGTGGCGACGGCGGCTACGAGTCGGCGGGCGATGGCGGGGCGGAAGGGGATCTGCCCGTCGCCTCCGCGGAATCGGCAGACCCGACCTGGCCCGAAAGCGTGCCCGAGGGTCCCATCGATTTCAAGAAGCACGTCCGTCCCATCCTCATCATCAATTGCCTCGAATGCCACAACCGCGAGGACGCGCCTCGCAACGGCAATTTCATCATGGAGACCCGCGCCCTCATGATGTCGACCGGATCGGCTCCGCCCGCGCTCGTCCCCGGCGATCCTGACAAAAGCGCGCTCATCACCGTGATGACCCTCGATCCCCTGCACCAGCGCGCCATGCCGCCCGCTCCCGACAAGATCTGGGGCGTGCGTCTCGAGATCCTGCGCCGCTGGATCAAGGAGGGGGCGGTGTGGCCGGAGGATGTCACCCTGGTGCATCCCCGCGAGATCACGGAGTGGTGAAAGGGAGGAGGTCAACGGGCGATTTTCAGCTTCGTCCTCACCGTGTCGATCTTGCCCGGCGAGGTCGTCGAGCGGCCCGTCGCGCGCAGCACGTGTGATTTCCCTTTCGCCTCGGGCTTTCGCACCACCCAGAGTTCGTGCGTCTCCGAATCCCCCGGATCGAGCTCGATCGTCGAGAAAAGGCCCGCCTTGAACGCCGCGGTGTAGTTGAGCCGTTTGCCGCCTTCCTTCACCACGAAAAAGACCTCGAAATCGCGGTCGTTCCAGCGGCCCCGCACCGTGAATTCATCCGGATCGGAAGCCGAGCGGTTCACGAAGCGGATCGAATAGAGCCCGGCCGGGCGGCGTCCTTTCGCCCGGATCATCGATTCCTGTCCGGCGCCGGAGGCATTCACCACGCCGAGGCCTTTCAGGTTCTTGTTGCGGGGGCCGATGCCGAGATCGGGCTGGAAGTTGTCCACACCGGGCTGGAAGAGGATCTCATCGAGCCAGGCCGACGAGACCGACGTGTTGGTCGAGGCATCGCGGAAGAGGATCGCCTCGAGGAGCCGGTCTTCGCCCGCATCGAGATTGATCTCCGTCTTCTGCCAGTCGCCGATCGTGTTCCGTTCCAGCACCGTCGCGCCATCGACGAGGACGCGGAGCAGTCCGTTCACGGGGTCGATGTTTGTCTTCGTCCAGAAGGTGAGCAGCCCGGCGCCGTCGGGGATTTTCGCGTAGAGGCGCCTTGCCGCGCCGGCCGTAGGGGTGGAGGCAAAGGCCGCGTCGCTCCCATCGTGCGTCGTCGTGGTCTGGCGCGTCCAGGCGTTGCTGTAGACCCCGTCGGGCAGATCGACCGCGTCGGCGAGGGTGGCACTCTCGCCGAAGGGGGTGATCACGAGCTGGTCGAGATACCCTTCGCTGGGGCCCTCGTAGAAGGGATCGCCGCTCGATCCGTCGCGCTCGTAGAGGAATTTCAGCCGCTGCGTCCCCGGAGGGACCTCGAAGGTGCGCGATTGGAGGCTCTGCGTGCCGGTCAGCGATTCATAGCTGTCGTGGTTCACCAGGAAACGGAAGGCCGAGTTGTCCGAGGGATCCGAGGCGACCCCCCATCGGAAGGAGATCGTGGCCGGTCCCTCGACCTGCAGCACCATCGTCGAGATGTCGCCGGGTTCGACGGGACCGCTTTTCGCGACGTTGCTGTTGATCGCGCCATCCAGCGGTGCCGCGGTCCAGTCGGTGCTGTGGAGATTGAATGCGAAAGTCTCCACCGCCCCCTGCAGTGCCGGATTGTTCGGGATGGGGGTGACGACGAGCTGATCGATCCACGCCTGTCCCGTGCCACCGACCGGCAGGCTGGAGAAACGTTCGAAGAGCCACTCGATCGGCTGGTTTCCCGTATCGACTTCGAAGGTGCGTGGTTGCCAGGCCTGCGTGCCGCTGATGAAATCGACGTTGTTCCCGCTCCGGAAGTAGAGCTTGTCGAAGCTGTTGTTCGCCGAAACCTTCCACCAGAAGGAAACCACCGCGGGGCCCGTGACGCTCGTCGCCAGGCTGCTCCGGGAGCGGTTCGGCACCACCGCCCGCACCGAGTCGACGCCGTCCTGCGAATCGGCGGCGGTGTATTCCCAGAGTCCGGCCTGGATTTCGACATCGTCGAGATCGGTGGCCTTCACGGTGATCGGTCCCAGGCCCGCGGGATGATCGAGCCCCTCCTCCAGCGTCTGCGCGTCCCCGCGCGCGACGACTCCGGCGACGGCGAGGACGCAGCCGGCGAAGAGAACGCGGGAGGAAAGATAGCAACGCATCATGAAGGGGGATTCCGGGGGATGGTTCGGACAACAGGCTCGCAAAGGCCTACATCCATTCTTTTCCCCGGCCAAGCAAATGTGACACCATTCAGCCGAGACGTTCCATCAGTTCCACCCGCTGTGGAGGCACTCCGCCGAAGTGACCTCCGATCGAACGATAGGGCTCGATCCCCGGCTCGGAGACGCCGAGAAAGCCCGCGAGCTGCTTTTCGAAGTGGAGGACCGCGCGGCTGTCGGCGTCTTTTTCATCGAGGTAATCGAGTCCGCGGTCGAGGAGGTCGGCCAGGTCCGCGAGAGGGGTGTCGTCTTCGCTGACCAGATCGATCAGCTTCACGAAATACGAGGCTGCAAGCGTTTGCACGTAGTTCCTCCGCAGGCCGAGGCGGGCGCGGTCCACCCGCAGCTCTTTCAGCAGGTGCAGATCGCCCTCTTTCGCCGGATGGATCTCCAGTTCGCAATGGTAGAAGAGATCGAGCCTCCCGGCGAAGGGGCTTTTGGGCCGGCGCGCCCCTTTCGCCACCGTCTTCACGATGCCGTTCTCATGCGTACACCAGTGCACGATCAGGCTCGTCTCCGTCAGCGGGAAACGCCGGATGAGAGTGCCGCGGGCTTTCATCGTGTGGGGAAGGGGAGCAACGGATCGGAGCCACCTTCTCTCCGGATCGGGTCCAACGCAAATTCCCGGAAGCGTGTGAAAGCGTCTTGAACTTTCCCGGAAGTGTGGAACCTCTTTGCCCCGCCATGAACGAAGAGACCAGAGAAAAGCTCCAGGCTGTCGCCACGGAGTCCTTGCAGGCCCGGCTCTCCGAGCTCAGGCGGTATCTTTGACTTCCCGAGACTGGAAGCCCAGCTCGAGGCCGTCGAAGCCGAAATGAACCTTCCCGAATTCTGGGAGGACAAGACCCGTGCCCAGAGCAAGATGGCCGAGGTCGCCGCGCTCAAGAGCAAGGTTCTCCCCGTGCGCGAGATGAATTCCCGCATCGGTGATCTGCCCTTGCTCATCGAGATGGCCCTCGAGGAAAACGACGACAGCGCCGCCCAGGAGGCGCTCAAGGAAGTCGAAGCCATCCAGGCCGCGCTCGACAAGATCGAGCTGCAGACCCTGCTCAGCGGTCCACACGACCGCGAGGGCGCTTATCTCACCGTCCACGCCGGTGCCGGCGGCACCGAGGCCTGCGACTGGGCGCAGATGCTCTACCGCATGTACCAGCGCTGGGCGGAGCGGAAAGGCTTCACCTGCGAAACGATCGACTGGCAGGACGGCGAAG
>JALRFZ010000779.1 GCA_023253615.1 Verrucomicrobiales bacterium
GAACTCCTCCGCGTGGAGGAAAAGAAAGCGGGTCAGCACTTCAAAACCCCGGAACGTCTCGGACTGCGACGGGTAGACGACCCGCAGCTTCCGGCGTTCGCCACCCTCTTCGCAAACCCTTCGATCCCCGGTCCTGGCAAGGCTCTGACTCGGACACATCGGCAGCAAGGAAAGATTCATCCCCGCGACGCGCCCAAAGTCATTGGCGAGCGGTGCGGAGTCGCACACCAGAACCAAATCCTCGAAGCCGCAAAGGCAATCGGCCATTTGCGCCACCGCACGGAGCGCCCCATCCCCGCCCCCCTTCGCAGGACCGTCAAAGAAACCCGAGAAGAGATTGAGAACAAACCGCCGGCAGCGAAAACGCTTCCTTCCCCAACTTCGAGCCAGCGAGGGGAGCAGCGCCGGATGGCCGAGGTAGAGGAAGAGGATGGCATCATCGAGCCGGGAGGATGCATCAAGCATCTCGAGCGAGGCGAGCAACTCTTCAACGAAGGCATCCGCCGCAACCCGCCGCTGCTCTCCCGCCCACCTGTGGACCTGCCAGATTCTCGTCTCAAAGACCGGCAATACGAAACTCCCGTTGATGGTCTCATCCAGCCTTCCATCGCCAAGCGAGACAAAGCCGGAGCCGTCGGGAGAAATCACCTTTCGGATCGAGAGATCCTGATAAAGAGGATGCCCCATCGAACTGCGGAGGCTCGGATTGATGGAAACAAAACGGAGGTCCGTCAAGGCGCCGCGATCCAACTGGTGAAGGCGTGTCCGCACCCGGCGGGCGCCGTCATCGAGAAGGGCGTTCACCGTGTCGATGTCGAGGTCGGCGGCGAATTCACTCTTGGTCGACCGCTTGGCCAACGCGGGAATGCGGGATGAAGAAACGCTACCCACTTCGACCCCGGACCGCTCGAGATCGAGAAAAAAACGTTCAAGCTGGCGACAGTGCGTCAGATAGTATTCGTTGTAGTCGATCCTGAAGAAGCCCGGATGAGCCTCCTGGATGTTGCGCATGCGGTCGTTGATCTGGGCGGCGGCGGAATGTCCCCAGAAGTAGCCGTCATCGGCGAGCTTTCGTCCATCGCAGCCAAGAATCTCAAGACGCCGTGCGAATGCCGCACCAAACGGGACCATCAGCAGCGTGAGGATGTTTTTTGTCGCCTTCACGACAAACTCCTGATCGAGACGCCAATGGAAGTCGCGTCGCATCCCGTCGGCGGGAACGAAAACGGTCCGTTCCACCAGCTCCGGAAAACAGTGAGCGAATAGAAAGCAGTATTTCTCCGTAACGGCGATTCGAAAGTCGAACTCCCGGGCCGCGGCCCTGAGCCGCTCCCGGAATTCAGCGGCATAGCGGGACGGGCCAAAATGGAAAATCGGATCACCGAAGACCACCAGCGAGGGCCTCGCCTTCTCCATGAATTGACGATCGATCACCGCACTGTTGCATGCGATCACGAACGCGCCCTCGAAATCATCAACTTCCTTGTAGCGGTCAAAGGATGGACCGGTGGCGACCAGATACGCTTTTGTGAAATTGCCCCACGTCTCGCGCCATTGCCAGAGACGCCGGCGGCTCGCCGCGCGGACGGATTCGATCTCCGCCCTTCTTGCGAAATAGACAAGCCTCGTCATCTCCCCGCCCTCGGCCGCCTCATAACGGCTGGCCACGAAGGACCCGGAACCGGCCGCCGCTTTCGCCGCGTCATCCCGCACGAGATTCAACGTCTCCTTGAGTCGGATCCACGGCGGACTCACAAAACGAAGGTTGCCACAGGTCTCCGCCACCTCGTCGGCAAGGGCTTCGGGGACCACGATCCGCGAAGGCACTTCAAGATCCGCTTCCACCTCGACACATTCACCCGCCGCGGCCCACGCGAGGCGCGCCAATACCTCGTGGAGACCGTCGCAGTCGACCAGATCCCGGTCGATTCGAACCCGGATCGGTGTACGCGCCCCAGGACCCGCGCTCTTCGTTTTGCGATGTTGCGGGTCAGACGTCATGAAACTTTTGAAACCAGTCGCTTCAAATCAAAGGCTTCCCCAAAACCGCCGTCGAACCGGTAACCACCTAGAAGAATGTCTTCGGCATAATAGCGTGCCACCGCTTCGATCTGCCGGTCATTTTCAAAATAGACCTTGTAATCGCGATCGCGCTCGGTGGCGCCTTTCACCGCTGGAATATCGAATTCACACCCCAGCAGCGCCCCCAGCTCGATGAGTTCCGTTCCCAATTGCTCCATGCGGAAGATCCGGTCCACCGCGATCCCCCCCTCGTCGCGCAACCATTCGCCTTGTGGAAAATAAGGCGCTTTCAGCAGGTAGTCCTCCCACGAAAGTCCGATCATTGACTTGTGGTAGGAGACGTGCTTGCTGCTGATTCGACCAAGGGCCCCCTCGTTTCTCGACCTCGCCTGCTCGAAATAATAACGGGAAACCGCCCGATCCCACGGATTCCGGACAAATCCGAACCAAAAGAATTCGCCCGGTTCGATGCCGATCTTTTTCATCCTCTCGCGCAATCCCATCGGGCGGTGAAACGCAAGATTGCCACTCTTCGCCCGGAGATTGGGGAACAAAGACTTCATCACCTTTTGGTCGGCCAGGGGCTCAAAGAGACCTCTGAGTGTACGCGAAGCCACCTTGGGGACCGCGCAATAGACAAATTTATGGGAAGTCGATATGATCATGATGACAATTTACGGGTAACCCAGTTGAAGTGCGGAGCGATGCGGCGTCCATATGGGAATCCGGGCAATTCAATCCGCTTCGGGTGAAAACGCCCAGGCCGGGACCCGAGCGCGCAGTTTCCCAATGTTGGACTCCGTGAGATGGTTCTTCCAATCACCAATGATCCCCTTCCGCATGTGCGGCGAACCCGTCCGCTCTTTCCACGAATCGAAGCGGGTCTTTTCGTGAACGGTTTGGATTTGTTCCTCGGTCCGCTCCAGCCCGAGAAAGCGGGCGATCGAGGCGATTTCCTTCGCGCCATCGAGGTGGAGCCGCTCATAAGAGGCCACGAAAAGGTTCGCGTCCGGGCCGGACCAGAGTTCGTTGTAAGCGCAAACCCTCGCGGCGACCTTCAGCCCCTTGTCCCGGAAATAAACCTCAACGGGTTGATCGTAGGCGTCGACCCGGACGGAGTGATAATAGGCCGACACCACCACATCGCGGATGTCCCGGGTGATGTTGAGTACGCGCACATCCGGATAACGGCCTCCGAGCAGCAGGTTGCGCTCGGCGGGAGTCGCGAGATGGTTCTTGCTGACGTAGGTGTGGGCATCCCCCGAATGCACCTTGAGGAAATCGGCGAGCCGATCGGGCGAGATCGAGGGATTGTTCCACTTCGCATTCCGCCAGGCATCGCCGATGGGCTGTGGGCTCACCAGTTGTCGGACGATGTTGAGGAGCCAGGTGGATCCGCTTTTAAAGGCTCCGTTGCAGATGATGATCATGGTGTCGTTTGGTTTTGGCAAGGGTTCTGGAGGATCGTAGCGGGAAAGGTCAGGCCCTCCTCGACAGCCGGCGCAGCCAACCCGGGGAAGCTGACTTCCCGTTAGCTCCATCGGTGGAAAGAATCCAGCGACGACAGTCGGCGAGGCAGCGGGGCACGCTGCCATCGCGGAATTTTGCCACCGCGTGCCGCCGCCATTTCGCGATCCAGTCATCACCTGCCGGTTGCCTCGAAGGACCGGCCTCGAAGAGCAGTCCCGACCAGCCCTGGCAAGAGACGGGGGTCACCACGGGCAATCCGAGTTCCGCCATGGCATCGGTCAAACCGATCTTGGAAAAGAGGGTCACGTGGACGTCGTTGTCGAAAAAGGGTGAGGCCTCGTCGTCTTCCCGCCCATCCTCGAGATAGTCCCAATCCTTGGGCAGGAAGAAGGGCACCGACAAATAGACCCCAGCCCCCCGGCTCCGTGCGAAGGAAGCCATTTCGCGCAGCAGGGGCCGGGGATTCGAGACATGTTCGAGGCAGGAAAGACTGACGACCAGATCCGCGTCCGATCCGCTGGCCGCACTCCACTCCTCGGCACTCATCGACAGTCCGAGAGCATCGTTGCCCCACCGCACCGCCTCCGCATTGATGTCGTAACCCTGCACGGAGAGACCAAACTCGTCACGGGCGATTCCGAGAAAAGTCCCGACTCCACTGCCGATCTCCAACACGGAGGTGATCCCGGGGCGGAGCGCCAGGATCGAAGAGAGCAGGCCCCGCGAGAGGACGCGGTTCCGCTCGATCATTCCCCGATTCCACTCCAGGTCGGCCTCGAGGGCGGCTTGATCTTCGCGATAGCCGCTCTCGACCGAGAGTGAAAAGCAGGACCGGCAGAACCATGCGGGCCACCCCCGGCCGCTACGCTTGCCGCGCAGCGGGCGGATCCAGACCTGCGCGTCTTTGCCGCAGACCGGACAAGGGCGGACGGTCTCGAGTCTCGAAGACCGGGCAACGCGTCCCTGGACGAGTTCAAGAAAACGGGCCCCGAAAGCCGCCGAGCGTGTCACCGCTGCCTTTGGATCGGGGGACGCGGGTTCCGCAACGGCACCGCTTGGTTCCAACATCGCGGCGATCCGGTCGGCGAGCGCCATCGCGTCGTCCGCGGGGAAATAGACGGCTCCTGCCAGATCCTGCTCGCGATGGACGGCCAGATCGCTCGCGATGACAGGTTTGCCCAAGAGCCGGGCGTCCTCCATGACCGTACTCCATCCTTCGAAGAGCGAAGGTTGCACGATGGCCCGGGCCGCCCGCATCAGGTGAATCTGATCCTTCCGGTCGAGACGACCGAGCACGCGGCACTGCTCCCAGAGACCTGCCTTGCTCGTTTCCTGCAGAAAACGGTCGATGACCTGTCCACCCCGATCACCGGCAAGTCCGCCGGTAAAAACGATGAGAGGGCGAATCCCCCGCCCGCGCAGGATCCCGAGGGCGCGGAGGATCACAAGGTGGTTCTTGTGAGCCCAGAATTGATTGCAGACCATCAGGAAATCCTTCGGGATCCCATAGGCCTCGCGCACCTCGCAAGGTTCACCCTCGAACCACCCATCCTCGGGCAGGGTGAAAAAGTGGAGCACCGCAAGATCGGCGGCAGGCTCTCCGTAGGCCCGGAGAAAGTCAGTCCGGGCCGACTCGCTGCTGAGGACGATGAGATCGGAGGATCTCGCCGCATCGGAATACTTGCGGTCGCGGATCCCGATTTCCTTTTCCGTGAAGAATTCCGGCAACACCGCGTGCTGGAGGTCCGGGATCCAGGAGATCACCGCACACGGCAGGGTGTGCCCCTCGATCGGGAACATGGGGAAAATCACATCACCTCCGGTCGCCTCGATCAGCTTGCGATACTTCCTCGCCAATCGGAAACGGCGCTTCCCTTCACCACCGGCGAGCGACTTGAAGATTTCCTGTTCGGCGCGGGGCAGTTCCGTGTCGTCGTAGTCCGAGAGGTAAACACGTCTCAAGGCGGGCGGAAGGATCCGGTCCGAATCAGGAGGGGCCGCTCGATCCTCGTGGACCAGCACGATCTCCACCGCCCGGTTTTGACGCTCCGCCGCCAAGAGGACGGACTGGACCAGGTTACGGAAATAGATCGCACCACCGACCCATCCATCGTCCGGGGTGGGACGGATCAAAAGCGTGAGCGGCTTCACGGGTTCCATGCGATATCGAAACGCTGACGGACTCAGGATGCGGGGATCCCCGAAGGCGCCGGAGGCCCGACGAGGGCCGCCTCCACGGTGCGTCGCAGCCCTTCTTCCAGCCCCACCCGGGGGGAATATCCGAGTTTTGCGATCCGGGAAATATCCGCCCGCCAGTGCTGTGGGATGCCTGGGGAGGTCGAACCCGAAAAGCTCCACCGATCCGGCTCGACTCCGAGGAGATTGGCAATCCGCGCAACCAACTCATCAATGCGGGTCTCTGATCCGGAAGCGACGTTGTAGATACCGTGAGCCTCCCCCTCGGTCCGGGAGGCGAGGAGTTGCAGGGCCTCGACGAGATCCTCGATATAAATGAAGTCCCGGGTCTCGGCTCCGGTCCCGTGAAAAACTCCGGGGGCACCTCCGCGGAAACGACCAATCGCATCCCAAACGATCTGCTTTTCCAGACCCGGGCCATACGCCGAGAAAACGCGGGCACAGGTCGTGCGGATCCCGTAAATCTCCGCATACTCGCGGCAGATCAGCTCGCCCATCCACTTGTGGTAACCATAGGGCGACAAGGGACGGGACGGAGCATCCTCGGCCACGGGGAGACTCCCCGGTTGCCCATAGACCGCGGCACTTGAGAGCATCACGACATGGGCCGAGGGACACTCCCGGCGGAGACCCTCGAGAAGGTTCTGCATCACCGGCACCGACGAGCGGAAATCCCAATCGGGATCGGCCACCGACAAAGCCGGAACCGCGCTGCCGGCACAGTGAAAGACGAGGTCCGGTTGCCATTTTCGCAGGCACCCCAAAAGCCCCGCATCAGGCAGGCGCATCCTTTCGAAATGGGCCAGTCCTCCGGACAAAGCGCGATCGCCCGAGGAGGAAATCCCCTGAACGAGGTCCCCCCGCCCCAGGCAGGACCCGGCCAAGGCCCGGCCGATGAAGCCGTTCACTCCGGTGATGAGGACGCGTTTCATGATCCGGCGCCCCGCTCGGCGATGAAGGAATAAAGCCGTCCCGGCACTTTCATCTTCGACTCCCAGAGGGCGGCCTCCTCCTGACGGATGGAATCCGACCAGCCGCTCACAAAAGAGCGGAACCAACCGAGCCGCTTCCGCCTCCGGCGCTTCAGATCAGCGTCCACCGACTCCTGGCGCTCGGGAAAAAAGTTCACCGGACTCGATTTCGGGCCGTAGGTCCTGACCGACTCGAAGCCTCCCGCCGCGAGGGCGCTGAGGTAACGATCCAGCGTGTAGGCCGCCTCGCCACCGTAGAGACGGTGCAGGGGATGCTGGTCGAGGAAACGGGGAAGATCCGCCTCCGAGGAAAGCACATGTTCGCGCGTCAGGATGAGACGACCGCCTGCGCGCAGGACGCGATGCGCCTCCTCGCAGAAGGCATCGAGATCCCTCGCGTGATGAAAGACGGCACGGCCGTAGACGAGATCGAAACCGCCCTCGGAAAACGGCAGGCTCTCTCCCCAGTTCTCGACGACCTCGATGGGCACCTGCGTCTCCTTTGAAAGCGAGCGGATTGCCCCCGACCCGACGATTTCACTGGGATCGGGTTCCAGCGCGGTCACTTCCCATCCCTCCTTTGCAAAGGCCCACGAGGCGATGCCCCGGCCCGCGCCAAGTTCGAGAACGCGTCCCCGCGGCGGCAACCACGCCTTCAGTGCCGTCCACTCCTCGCTTTCGGCGAAACGGCTCGCCGCCCCCGTGAGAGGATCGTCGTAATAGCAGGCACGCACCAGTTCAGCCCGCGTCGGATCGCGACGCAGGCTGCCTACCGCCTCCTCCCAGGAGATCATGCCTTCAGCGCTCATCCTCTCTCAGCTCGCGAATGATGCGGGCGGGATTGCCGGCCGCAATGGTCCAGGGCGGGACGTCGCGGGTGACCACGCTCCCCGCGCCAATGATGGCACCTTCGCCGATCGTGACTCCCTTGAGAATCATGGAGCGGGCTCCGATCCAGGCACCTTTTCCGATCATCACTTCACCCATTGCCGTGGTCGACCAGTCATGGTCGTGAGTGTCGCGCCAGTCCGAGAGGTCCTGCTTCCGGATCGAGTAGCGCACGCTGTGGCTATCGCTGTCCATGATGATCACCTGATAAGAGATGAGGACGTCGTCACCAATCACGACGGAACACGCCGAACTGATCATCGAACCGCCGCCTAGGTAAACATTGCTCCCGAGCCGGACCTTCGCATTCGCGCTCTCCGTCTTGATGCCGCCCTCGATCACGCAGTCGTTCCCGAGATGGATCTCGCCACCGGGCTTTTCCCGCCGCAGCCGTCCCGAAATGGTGGTTCCGGAGCCGATGGAGTCGGGCGCGCCGGTCTTTCGGGCCTTGCCGCCCTTTTTCGCCGGACGAAGTCTCCGCCACAGCCAATTCTTGATCCGCTTGAGCATCACCCTCGGCTCTTTTCGCAAAGGATCCACGTCCCCACCGAGATCTTGTCGTGCCACCCGGAGGGCAGGAAGACGACGCGATCATAGTGGGTCTCGAACTTGGCCCGCCACCATGCCTCGGAATTGTTGAAAAAACTCTGCACCGTCTTCATCCAGCCCTCGTCCTCTCCGCTTCGCGAAAGGGGGATCATGTGGGCCGAGAAACCCATCGTCACGCGATGGCTTTCGCGGACGAACCCCGCGATCCCCTCCTCGGTGAAATGCTCCAGAGAACCAATCGAGTAACTGTGCCGGAACGCCCCCGACTCGTAGCAGGAGAGGTTCGTCGCGTCCGCCACCTTCAGGCGATCGCCGGACAAGCCGCGCGCCTCAGCCCGTCCGATGAGAAGGTCCGAGATGTCGCACCCGTGGACCTCCAGATCAGGGTTGGAGGCGAGGATCTCCATCGTCCGCCCCGTCCCGCACGCGATGTCGAGAACCTTGCCCCGGCTCTGCCAGAAGAGGAGACGCACCTCTTTCCAGACGTGGGCCTCTCCCCAGGTCTCGAGGATGTCTGCCATCTTCGGGTCCCAGTAGAGGTCGAGATCTTGTTTCGTCGGATCGGCTTCAAGGGCCGGCCGGGCAACTGCCCCTTGACCGGCGCCTTCCCGCTTCCGCTTCGCCGGCCTCACCGGATTCGACTTTTTTCGTTTTTTGATAGGCCACCACTTCATTGATTCGCTGCTTTCGGTTTTCCGGGGCGCCGACGCGCCATCTCCGCGGAATTGCGTTTGGGTTTGATCCTGCTCTTCACCTTCGCGAAGAGCCGGTGGGATTCCTCGATCCGTCGGGGCATCCGCCACCGGACGGGCCCGACTGAAAACTCTCCTGTCTCAGCAACCGCCCGGGAACTGCAGTGGGTACCGCTGTTGTCGAACCCGATGTTCGAGATGAGACGCTTCGGCGGATAAAGCACGAGGCCGTCGCGAATGTGAAGCTGTGCCTGAAAAAACACCGCCCACGAGCTGACTTCACCGAGCACGCTGCGCCTGAGCATTTTCGCGTAGGGGAAGGAACCTCCAAGATCGAACGCGCTTTGCAGACCCGCGTCACCGAGGATCCGCTCCGCCGAAGCTTCGTGTTCATCGAGAAACTCGCGCCAACGATCGCGCCAGGTCGCCCAGCCCCACGAGCTCGAGAGGGGCAGGAAATAGGCGCGGCTCCAAAATCGCTCCAGATGGGCGAACCCGCTCACTTGAAAAACCCGGTCCTCGCGCTCGTAGCGCTTGAGTCCATCGCTGAAAAAAGAAACGGCCGCAGGATGGGGCAGGCAATCGTCCTCGAGCACGATCCCGCTACCGACTTCCTCAAAGAACCAACTCACCGCGTCAATCATGCCGCGGCGGCAGCCGAAGTTCTCCTTTCTGAAACGCGTTTTCACCTCGCAGTCCCAATCAATGCGCGACACGAGATTCCGGCAGAGCGCGACCCGCTCCACATCCTCCTGGTGGCCCTCCCTGGGGCCGTCCACCGCCAGAAAGACCCGCCGAGGTTTTGATGCCGCGAGAGACTCGATCACGCGGGCGGCGTGAGCCGGTCGGTTGAACATCGTCACGAGGACAGGAGCAGCGGCCCCATCATTTGTCAGGTTTGGAACCATTTTCAGGAAACCGGTTTCACCCCGTCCACGATCAGCGAGGTGTAGACGGGTTTTCCACCGGCGTTGCGGGGATCGTGTTTGAGGGAGCGCAGGATCATCCCGTCGGCAGGATCCCAATCGATCGCGTGGAATTCGCCATGCTCATCCCAATGCTCAAGCACTCGCGGCTCCAATCCGGCCTCCCGCATCGCCGCCGCCAGTGTGGCAAAGGTGTAGAGGACCTTGTGATCGTCAGCGCCAGGTCCGCTGCCGCCAGGGCGGACATGCTCCTGATAGCGGGGATCCGGATGGTTGCCGTCCGGGACCGCAATGCGGACGATCCCTCCGGCGTTGAGATGGGCAGACACATGTTTCAGGGCGGTGAGCCCGTCGGCGGGGGTGAGGTGCTCCCAGACATGCTCGGCGAGGACGCGGTCGAGGCGGAGATCGCCGACCTGGATTTCCCAATCCCTCTCTGACAGCAAATTCAATGATCCGATATTGGTGCTCTGCCAGCCCTCGTAGGCCGTAGGACCTGCACCCACGATGATGCGGGTGGGCTCGCCTCGTTGAACCGCCGACCGCAGGGCTGGATGGATCGATGCCGAATCCGTTCGCGCCGCCTGATTCCTGATTTGCGGCCGATCCGATGAGCCAACCCTCCGAAAAAGGCGTCTGTAAAGATTGACCAATCGCGCGCGAAGCCTACCCGTAGCACTCCGCTTCCCGGGTTTGCGTGGCACTCCGCCCGCCTTCTCGCCGCGCGGGCCTTTTCCAAGGTGAGCTTTGTCCTGAAGCGCACCGGATCGCCACTCCTTCGAGCAGCCGCGCAGGGTCCAGTGGCTCCAAGGGATCCCGGGGGGAAGCAGACTGAGATTGTAGGCCGCCTGGGGATCTTTTTCATAAGGAACTCCCGCTTCTTTTCCACGAAGACCATAATCGTGATTCTGATGAAATCCGAGTACTGAAGGGCTTAGGTCCGCCGTGAGGATGCCATGCTCCTTCGCGTGGTAGATCATGAAGAGATCCCAGCCACCACGTCCGATCCAAAGATCAGGGAGGCGATTCTCCAAATACTGCCGACGAGGGAAAATGAAGTAGTCGCTGCCTGCGGGAGGGTGCAGGGTCGCCGTCTTTTGCGCATGCTCCTCGAATGCGGCGATTTCTTCGGAACCGGCGAATGAAACCGGCCGATCGCTGTCGAAGTCCATCCGCGATCCGACAAGGAGAAAACGTCCTCCGGCCGCCCTGGCGCAGTCCGCGACTCCTTCAAAAAAGGAGGGCAGATAGATCATGTCAGCGTTCGTGAACATCAGCAGATCCGCGGTCGAACGTTCCGCGGCGATTTCAAACATCGAACGGATCGAGGGGAGTCCGTTCTCCGTGCATTCGACATCGAGAATCACTTCGGCCCCGGTTTCCTTGATCGAGTCAGTCTCGCCCGAGACAGCACCGAACACGAAAATCCGCCGAACCTGCGGACATCCGCGCCAGCTCCGCAGGGCATTCGCCTGATGAGTGGCCGTCAGCCCGGTGAAGGGCTTCGGGGTGGTGAAGAGATCGATCGTCAGCATCGCGGATTCTTGATCAGGCATTGGGGGAGACGAGCCGGGTATTCAGGAAAACGCCATCCACCTCCCTGAGTTCCCCTGTTTCATGGTTGGCATGCCCGTCGATGAGGTGGGCAAGGACAAAGCCCCTTTCGCGCAGGAATTCGCGCACCTCGACGAAAGTGGCACCACCCTCATACGAGGGTATCAGGGCGAGTTCGCATTGCAGAACCGAGACGCGGGGAAGGGTCTCAAGCGCTCCCCGCAGGACGCTCATTTCAAACCCCTGCACATCGATCTTGAGCATCAACGGGCCTTCGAAAGTCAGGCCTTCTTCCTTCACGACATCGTCCAGCCGGCGGATCGTGACCTTCTCCGATCCGACCGGACTGGCATCGGGACGCAGTTCCTTGAAATCATTCGAAAACTGAAGGAGCGAACTCGAATAGGAATTCCCCGCGATCTGGATGGTGGACTCGCCGTTCTCATCGCCGAGCGCGAACGGAAACGTCCTCCAACCCTCCGCGGCATCCGCCTTTGCGCTTAGCTTCGCATAAGCGTCGCTGAGTGGCTCGAAGGAGAAGATCTTCCCGGACCACCCCGTCTTTTTGAGCTCTTCGACGTACTGGCCTGCGTTTGATCCGCAATCGATCAGGGTGGTGATGCGGCGGTCGGCGATCAACTTGAGCCGCTTCGGTTGATTGAAGATCCAGCCGCCGGCTTCGAGACGGGCACGTTCGCGCTCGCGTTCGACCAGCAAGGCGACATCGGGGGATTCGAGGTTCACCTCGGCCTCAAGGACACTGCGGGGTTTTCGATTTTTCCCACGCCCTTTTCCGCCGCCCCGACCTTCACGATTCTTTCCTTTTTCTCCGGCACGTTTCTGCCGTTTTTCGCCTGCAGGCTTCTCCTCGACACCCAGGATCCGGTTCTTGATTCGCCGCACGGCACGGCGGAAGGAAAACTTCTTCATGAGAGACTTGCGCTTCTTGAGGGTCTTGCACGCGGCAGTTCCAAGGCGGGCGATTCGTTCCGAAACCTCTCCGGAGATCAGAGGGAGAACGAGTCCAATCTTCTCCGGGAGAGGGAGCGAGGAACCCAGGATGATTTTTGAAACCAGCTTGCGAATGATCGTGCGGCGGCGGTCCGCCGCATCCTTCGACTCCTTCGCCATTTCCTGATGGTAGTAGGACTGGGAATGGCGGCGGTAACGGAATCCATCGATTTCGATCGAGGCCAGCGGTCCGAGCAGGGCGGCTTGGGCGAGGATGGGAATCTCGACGTTGGTGATGAAATCGATCCCGACGTGAAGGTTCACGCGGCGGATCACCTCGGTGCGGAAGAGACCGTAGATGCAGAAGTAGGCGTTGGAGATGGGAACCGAGAAAAAGGCTCTTCTCACCTCCGCCCAGGAATCGAGCGCCTTCTCGAGCCGGATCCCCTCGAGCCGGTCAGGCCAGGTTTCGTCGGAGTCGTCGTAAAAATTCACGACGTCCGTCATCACACAATTGATCTCCGGATGATTGTCGAGAACCGCGGCTTGCGCCCTGATACTCCGCGGTGAACGGAGGTCGTCATGGGCGGCCCAGCAAAAATATTCGCCGGTCGCCTTGGTCAGCACGTAGGCGAAGTTGTCGATGATGGAAAGGGTCTCGGCCTGGGCAAAGACCTTGATCTGCGGATACCCGGCCTCGAATCGCGAAAGGATGGCCTTGGTCTCGTCGTTTGACGCATTGTCGGAGATTAAAATCTCGAGGTTGGGATAGTCCTGCGAGACCAGGGACAGGAGGGTTTCTTCCAGATACTTCTCCCCGTTGCGGACGGGCATCCCGATGGTGATTCGGGGATGATCTACGGGTGCGGACATGAGCGGTTCACTCGGGGCGATCGCGGATCTTCACCGCCGGGACTCCACCCCAGATTTCATAGGGAGGAACCGTACCGCCCACAACGCTACCCGCCGCAATGATCGCCCCTCGTCCAATCCGGGCACCGTCGAGAATCACGGCATTGGCTCCGAGCCAAACATCGTCTTCAATCTCGATGCCGCCTTTGGAATTCGCGAAACCCTGGTGACGGATGGGAGTGTCACGCCTCCCGTAGGCGTGGTTCGTCGGCATGATCTTGACGCCGGAAGCCACCAGGACATAGTTTCCGAACTTGATGCCATTGCCGCTATAGAGCACCGCCCCGGGATTCAGGTAGCAGTATTCGCCGATCTCGATGTCGCCGCTACCCCCTACACAGCGGATCACGACGTAGTCGTAGATCTCGGAATGAGCCCCGATCGAAACGCGAGTGCCACGAGTAGATCCCTGGATGCGGGCCGTCGGAGCGACGAGGACGTGGTCGCCGAGGGTGACGTTGTTCCCCGTGATGACTCCATCGGGTATCATGTTCGGTTTCACCTTCACCGCTCCTCTCAGCATTTGATCATTAAACCCTGCCCCGTAGGGAGCGTAAGGATGGATGTCCCGACCTGCTCAGCGAAGGCGTCAAGGACCCGCTTCTGCGGCTCGTAGGCGGACCAACCGTAGTCGTCGAGCACAACCGGTGCCCCGGGAACCAGTTTTTCCCAGAAGTATTGAATGGCCGCAAGCTCCGCCTCCGCCACATTCATGTCGATGCTCAGATAAGCCACCTTGCCGATCTTCGCGCTTTCGAGCGTGTCGGGGACGCGCCCCCGGATCAACTTCATATTCGGATACGGGGCGAAGTTCTCCTTCGCCTGCTCGTAGCAATCGGGATAAAAGAGCCTGTTTTCGAGCTTTTTCTTCTCGCGTTCTTCCGGTGCCATCTGCTCCTCGGGGATGCCGTTGAATGTGTCGAAAAGATGGAAGACCCTGTCGCGTTCGCTGAACCGGTGGTAATCGGCGATCGCGAGAGAAAGGATCCCGGTATTCACCCCGCATTCGACAAAATCCCCATCCAGACGGAGACCGATGCCCGCCGCCCAGATGGCGACATGGACCCGCCACTCGATATGAAACTCCGCCCCTCCCGTGGTAAAGCGGTGACCCGAAGCAACCCCTTTCCGGTAGGCTTCCTTGAATCTTGCCTCCTCGAGAAACGCCAGATTTTTACCCCACACACTCAGTCCATCGGAGTTGTAACAGAGGTCATTCAAGGGTACTCCCGCGACGAGGTCACCGGTTCCCCGGGTGCGCTCCAGTTCCTTCACCCGGTTCTTGAGCGCCTTCCGCTCCTCCTTGAGCGCCGCGATACGATCGGTCAGTGCGGCTATTTTTTTTCTGTTGCCGAAGATCATGGAAAAGCCCTTCACTTCACTCGCTTGAGGTAGCTCTTGATCCCTTCCGTGATCATGAGCTTGTTGTCGATCTCCTCGTCGATCTCGAAGCGGTCGTCTTCGGAGAGGAATTGGCGCATCGCCGTCATCGGATTATCACCGACGTCCCAGGGACGGTTTTGGGAGTAGTAACCCTGGGGAAAGAGTTCGATGAAGGTGTCGGGCAGAAGAAGATAGGATCCGACCGTGACGAGATCGGGATAGAGCTGGAGCTCGTCATGCACGTGCTGATGGCTGTGGAGGGAGTCGAGCACGACCATGATGCACTTCTTGCCATCACACTTGGCTTTCACCTGTTCGAAGATCCCGGGGTCGGTCGAACTTCCCTCGATCATGGTGATCCGCTTCATCATCGGATGATTCTCGATCTCGTTGCGGTTGTGGGGACGGATGTCGATGTCCACTCCAACGACCTCTCCATCGATGCCCATCATCTCCATCATCGAGGCGGAAAAGATGATGCTGCCACCGTGGGCGATGCCCGTTTCGATGACGAGGTCGGGCTTGAGCCGCCACATCAACTCCTGCTGCACCACCATGTCGTTGGGGTACTTGATGATGGGGCGCCCCATCCAGCTGTAGTTGTAGGTGTATTTGTATTTGTCCGCGTGCAGCATCCAATCGATGGACTTGCGGCGGAGTTCTTCGTCGGCACCCATGCTCGCGATGTCGGCGGCACGCTCGGCTTGGAATTGGCTGATGGGATCGTTCTGGCTCATGTTAGGGTGGGGGGCTCGGGCCCCGTGGTTTGAAAAAAGGAAATGAGTCGGGTGATTTCGCGGAGCATCTCGGCCTCGACCGATCCTTCGATCGGCGGCGCGGTGATGGAGGATTTCACTTCAAAGACATTGCCCTCGCGCGGCTCTTCTCCGAGCACGCGGACCTCCGGGCGGGACAGCCCGGCGCGCTCGAAGGCATCGGCCGTCCACCGCGCCGCCTCGATGATTCCGTGGGTGAGGCCGGTGGCGATGTTGTGCACGGAATATCCTTCACCGGAGGCTTCGATCACCGCCGCACAGGCCTCCGAAACCTGTCGCAGCGAGACAAAGTCGCGTCTTTGCCTCCCCGAAGAACGGATCGTGATGGTGCCCTCAGCGAGCGCTTCGCGCACAAAACAGGTGGGAACGAGCGACCATCGGTCGACCGTACGGGAAACGGGACATCCATAGACATTGGCCGGACGGAGCACGGTGGTGCGAAGTCCCGATCGTTTGCTCTCGAGCCGGCAGACCTGCTCGCCGAATTCATGGTTCAATCCGTAGTCGCCGACAGGATCGGGTGCGGCATTTTTGTCAATCACCCCGGAGAGTTCCGCCCCGTAGACTTGGAGGGTTGAAAGAAAGACCACATGCGGTACTCCGCAACGCTTGGCGAGATCGAGAATATTCCTCGTGCCGAAAACCGAGAGGGCCACTCCCGCCTCGAAGTCCCGCGAGAGGATGTCGTTGGTGGTGGCGGTGTGGAGGATGCAATCCCACTTTCCTTGAAAGCCGGCCGGAATGTCCATCACATCGAGCACCTCAAGGTGGCAACCGGGCAGCGCCGCGACCAATCCAGGAGTGATGCGACGCGAGGTGGCGGTCACCTCGTGCCCGCGGTCACGCAGTGACACCGCGGCATGACTGCCGATGTATCCCGACGCACCCGTGATCAGAACCTTCGCCATCGCAGATCAGTCCCCCTCCGGGATTTCCACCGGCACCAAATCGGCGATTCCGGGCCAAAGCGCATCCTTCTTCGAGGTGATCGCCTCGTCGACCGGCCAGTCGATCTTCAGGGCCGGATCGTTCCAGAGCAATCCGCCCTCCGCTGCGGGGGAATAAAAATTATCCACCTTGTAGGCCATCAGGACCGGAGCCTCGAGCACACAAAATCCATGCGCGAATCCCCGCGGGACGTAGAGCGCGTTCTGTTTTTCAGCGGACAACTCCACCGCGAGGTGTTGTCCGAAAGTGGCGGACCCGGCCCGCACATCGACGATCACATCGAGTAGACGTCCGACAAGCGCCCGGACGAGTTTCGTTTCGGCATGTTCCCCGCGTTGAAAGTGCAGACCGCGGACCGTCCCCGCCTCCGTGGAGAGGGATTGGTTTTCCTGGACCCACCTCCGTGCAAGTCCGTGCTCCGCGAACAGCGCCTCATCATAGGTGCGCATGAAATAGCCGCGGGCATCGCCGCGCGGGGCGAGCGTGATCTCCCAAACGCCGGGAAGGGAAAGGGCTTCAAACTTCATGAGATCCAGGAGACTCCCGCCGCCCGGGCATCGCGGCAGTAGGAGGCGATCTGTCCGAGGGTGAACCCGAGCATCGCGTCCGCGTCCTTCGCGGAATCGTGGCGCTCGCGGTACCAGGCGGCCGTCTCGGCGACGGTGCGTTGAAAATCCCACACGGGGATCCAGCCGAGCTCCTCGCGCGCCCTCGAAGGATCGAGACTGAGACGCGCCGCCTCACCGTAGGGCGGAGCCGGCGTCCGCTCGTAGCCGAAGGCACCCGGCCACGCCGCAAGCCAGGTCTCGACGAGGTCGCCGACGCTGCGGACCGCCTCGTGGTTCGGACCGAAGTTGAAATTGAGGAGTTTCGTCCGGTCCGGGGATTGGAGAAGACGGGCGCCAAGGGCAAGATACCCGCTCACCGATTCGAGGACATGTTGCCAGGGGCGCGTCGCCGCGGGATTGCGCAGGCGCAGCGAATCACCGGCGAGATGCGCCCGCACCGCATCGGGCACGATGCGATCCTCCGCGTAATCACCGCCACCGATGACATTGCCGGCGCGCCCCGTCGCGAGAGGACCGAGCCCCTCGTCCTTCGAGAAGAACGACGCGTGCCAGGAGGCGGTGACGAGTTCGGCGGCCGCCTTGCTCATGGAGTAAACGTCGTTTCCGCCGAGAGGATCCGTTTCCACGAAAGCACGGCCGGAATCGTCGTTGCGGTAGCATTTGTCGCTCGTGACGATCACGGCCGCAGCCGGGAGGCGCGCCTCGCGCAGCGCCTCGAGAAGGTGGGCCGTGCCCATCGCGTTCGTCGCGAAGGTCCCGAGCGGCTCGCGGTAACTCGCCCCGACGATGGGCTGGGCGGCGAGATGGAAAACGATGTCAGGCCGCGTCTCGCGGACGGCACGGAAAAACGAGTCCCGATCCCGGATGTCGCCGAGGATCGATGACTCGAACATGCCCACGGGCAGGATCTGGAACAGGTTCAGCGCCCCCTCCGCGGCGAGGGAATATCCCGAGACCGAGGCCCCGAGCTCGCGCAGCCACAAGGCGAGCCATCCTCCCTTGAACCCGGTGTGCCCGGTCAGGAGGACGCGCTTTCCCGCATAGGCGGAACCGAAGGCATTCACCACGTCTTCCATGGAGCGTTCCCGGAGGCCCAGTATTCGTTCAGCATTTCCATCTCGCGGATGTTGTCCATGCACTGCCAGAAACCGTCGTGCTGATAGGCCGCGAGTCGTCCGGTCTCCGACAAGTGTCGCAGCGGCCGCTGCTCGAAGACGCAGGAGTCGCCATCGATCAGTTCACCCACCGCGTGTTTGTTCAGGACGAAAAATCCGCCGTTGATGGAGGCATGCCCTTCCTTCGGTTTCTCCATGAAGTTGCGGACCCGATCCTCCCGGATGTCGAGTTCGCCGAAGCGACCGCTCGGGCGGACCGCGGTGAGAGTCGCCGCCGCGCCACTGCCCCGGTGGAAATCGATCAGGGCGTTGATATCGACGTTCGAGACGCCGTCACCATAGGTCATGAGAAACTCGTCGTCCTCGATGAAGCGGAGGACCCGGCCGATGCGACCGCCTGTCATCGTCTTTTCCCCCGTGTCGATCATCGTGACGGTCCAGTCCTCCTCGTCGTGGGTGTTGTGATAGACCGGCTCGGCATTGGCCCCGAGACGCAGGGTCACGTCGCTCGTGTTCCAGTGGTAGTTGCGGAAGTAGTCCTTGATGAACTCGCCCTTGTATCCGAGGCACAGGATGAACTCGCGGTGGCCGTGGGCCGCGTAATGCTTCATGATGTGCCAGAGGATGGGACGCCCGCCCACGGGCACCATCGGTTTGGGCCGGTAATCGGTCTCTTCGCGCAAGCGCGTTCCGAGACCTCCGCAAAGGAGGACTACCTTCATGCAGGGACAAAAAATCTTGAAACCAGGATTAAAAGGCCTTGTGCCTTGGATCACGCTCGAATTCGACATCTGCGACAACTACATCGGTGGTCGGCCGTGTCTGCAATGACTTGCTCAAAAGATCGTTTGGCAATACCGTCAGGATAATCCGCTC
>JALRFZ010000032.1 GCA_023253615.1 Verrucomicrobiales bacterium
GAACTCCTCATCCTGCCGCAGAAGGCCGACGACTATTACGGACCCAACGCCGCCCTGCGCGAGGCGCTCCAGCGCGACGGCAACACGTGGAAACTGGTCCACCGCGAGGCTGCGGGGAATCGTCGTTCCGTCACCGTCGAAAAGGGCGCGCTGCGGTCGCTGTATCCCGCGGTGCATCTCGACGCCGAGAACGATGAAGCCGCCTTCACTCTCGCGGGCGGTCTTGCGTGGGTGCCGGTGACGATCTCCGGATTATCGCAGCCCGAGGGTCACCGGCTCGTGATCGATGGCCGACCGCTCGATCAGAGTGTCCATGGCAACGATTACTGGCAGACCGATTACGATGCCGCGACCCGCACCTGGAGCCTCACCTGGCAGGTGCCCGCGCCTAAGTCGGGGAGCTTGCGGATCGAGTTGAAACGATGACCTTTCCTTCCCCATGAACTTTCCGAAATCCCTCCTTCCGACTCTGGCGACCGCCGTGCTGCTGTCTTGTGCCGTCTCTGATCTCCGCGCCGCCGACGATGCCGCGTGGCTGACGCAGCAGGGCACCCTCATTTTTCACGACGCCTTCGAGCGCGAGGAGGACGGAAATCTCGCCAAGGCCATCGGCAACGGATGGAACAGCGCCACCGCCGACCGTGTCCCGCAGATCAAGATGGCCGACCTCGACCAGGGCATCCTCAAGGTCGCGAGCGCCTCGAAAGAGGCCGGTCACGCCGCCCACATCCATCACGAGGCCGGCTTCACCGATGGCGGTGTCATCGTGCGCTTCCGCTTTCCCGGTGAAAGCAAGGACGAGTCGCTCCAGCTCGGTTTCGTCGATCGCGAGACGAAGGGCATCCACGCCGGACACCTCTGCTACGCGATGCTCTACCGCAGCAATCTCGTCCTCGCCGACTACAAGACGGGCGTGATGGATCTCGCGATCCGTGCGCGGCGCCAGCCCTACCTCGATCGAAAGGAGCCGCTCCCCGCCGATCTCGAGGCCCTCCTCAAGACGAAGCAGATCAGCTTGCCGTGGAAATCCGACGACGAATGGCACGAGCTCGTCCTCGTCACCGAGGGCGACGAGATGCGCCTGACGATCGATGGCAAACCCGTCGCCTCGCATCGGTCCGAGGGCTTCGCGCATCCCATGAAACGCTGGTTCAGTTTTCTGATTCCCAGCACCGTGTGGATCGACGACGTGAAGATCTACCGGGTCAGGTGACGGGCGGTCCCGGGGCGCATTCCGGCTGCGTCATCCGACGGTGCCGGGATTCGAGGGAGCGTTCGAAACTGACCAGCTCGCGCAGCAGCGCGTTGTATCGGCTGTGCGCCTCGTTGCCGTGCTCGCGACCGAGCAGTTCATAAAGTTCGTGGTCCGCGTTCAGCGCCTCTTCTTCGGAGGTGGAGACGACGATCCCGCAACGTCCGAGCTTCGGGCTTGCGATTTTGACGAGGAGCGAGGCGACCGTGTGCCGTCCCGCCGAGAGGTCATCGAGTCCCTCGCGGATAAGGTCGTTGGCGGGGAGGTCGTCGAGAATCATGGCTCCGGTAGCATAGCCCGGTCATCCCGGAATTTCCATGATCCGTTTTCTCAAAGCGGCGCCGTCGATGGAAGGATGGCGGATCAGGAGGGGTTCCACGGTTTCAAAAAGTTCGACGAGGCGTTCAGGGATGACGAGACCGTCCCGGATCATGGAGGCGACGTCCACCCGGTCGCGGGGATGGTCTCGTTCCACCTTCGCGAGAGCTTGACCGTAGAAATCGTAATGATGGAAATCGAGGCGGCCATATCGCGCGATAAAGGGGCTGCGCGTCTGCCAGCCCGGCAATGCAGGCACGAACTGATCGGGGGAAGCGAGTTCGATGTTGATGTCCAATCGATCCTTCAGTCGTGGCAGACACTCGAAAAATCCTTTTGGCTCGGGTTCCGCTTTGAGATCGACATCGATGGTCATTTCCCGCCACCCCATCAGCACGGCCGAAACGCCACCGGTGAAGTAGATGCATCCTTCCGAGGTGACCGATGCACCCATGCTGCGCATGAGGCTTTCGATCCTTTCCTTTGTCGTGTGTGAACGCATTTCCCGCAGCATGATACCGGCGACGGGGATACCCAACTGATTTTTGGAATCCGATGGCAAATCCGTCAAAACGATCGGGTATTCACTCCATCACCGCCCCCGCATACCCCACGACCCGGCTGGTGTCTCCGGTGACGCGCGCGCTGGTTTCGTAGCCGGTGATCTCGATGGAGGGATGGCGTTCCGTCTCGAGCGCCCGCAGCACCGCGACGGCGGGTCGCATCCCGCACATGCTGATGCGGTGATTCAGACAGGTGTCGTAGAGACCGCGCGCATCGCCGTCCTCGAGCGGGTCGAGGGCGAGGGCATCGAGACGACGGTTTTCCTCGTCGTCGGCGAAGTGATTCATGTCGCTGGAAATGACGAGGAGGAGCCGCTCGCCCAATTCTTCACGCAAGGCCGCGAGTTCTTCGGAAAGCGCGGCGAGATCCTCGTAGCCGGCCGCGCCGATCGCGATGGGGACGATGCGGACGAAGGGATTGCGGCGGTGCAAAAAGGGCAACAGCACCTCGCAGCCATGCTCGTCCCGATGGGCCTCGTCTTCGCGGACGAGGCGCGGGCAACGCGCCACCAGAAAATCGGCCCATTCCCCCGCGACCTCGAGCTTTCCTCCCGGCCACTCCCACGCTCCGGCAGCGCTGACCGACCATTCGGGGCCGGCGGCGGTGTGTTTGGGACCGATGATCACCGCCACCTCCGGCACCTGCACGCGGGCGAGGGTGACGGCGACGAGGTCGCCACAAAAACGCCACCCGGCATGCGGCAACATCACGGCGCGGGCAGGATCGGGACTGAAGAGTCGGGTCGGTGCGTAGCAGCGGTCGAGTTCGGCTTTGATCCCGGCGGCGGTCGCCGGATAAAACTGACCGGCTTTCGCGGCGGGACGGGTCGCGACTCTTTCTCCCCGCACCGAAGCGAGCGCCGCTTCATTCGGGG
Organism: Verrucomicrobiales bacterium; assembly: GCA_023253615.1. GTDB lineage: Bacteria > Verrucomicrobiota > Verrucomicrobiia > Verrucomicrobiales > DEV007 > Arctic95D-9. The sequence continues at coordinate 3,009 of JALRFZ010000032.1, forward strand.
AGAGTTCCTCGGCAAAGGGCTCGCCCTCGAAGGTGATCACTTCCGCGTGAGGCCAGGTCCAGGCATCGGCGGGCAGGCCGGCCTTCTGGCAGACTCTTTCGAGAAAGGTGGTGACATCCCAGCGATTCTCCGTGGCCACCTGCGGCAGGAAAAGGCCGCGCTTTCCATCGGCCCTGACAATGACACCATGTTTCCCGATGAGGATGGCACGCACGCGGTCGCGGCCCGCCGCTTCGACCGATCGAAAGGAATGGAGCGGTGTCAGTTCGATCGTGAGCAGCCCGGTCTCGGCGGGTGCGACGGGAGGAAAACGAGTATCCCTCGTCGCGGCGGCGGGAGCGGCCTGGGCGAGGAGGAGTCCCACGGGATTTGTCTGATCGACCCGGTAATTCCCGATGCAGCCGCGCAATTTGTCGCCGCGGCGCAGGGTGACGAAGAGACCGAAGCAGGGGATGGCCGCGATCTCGGGCGGCAGGGAATCGGTTGCCGTGAAACCCCGCGCCGCCCCCTCGACAAGACGTCGGGACTGCGAAAGCAGCGCGCGTTGCACGGCGGGATCTTGGAAGGAGATCATGGCTGAGAGAGGTGCCTACGGAACACGCGGAATACACCGAAAGGCAATCGCAAATGGGTTGGAGGCAGGGGCGTCATGTTCGGTTGTTCGGGGAGCCGCTTCCAGTTTCCTTCCGTGTTTTCCGTGTATTTTGATGCCTGCCGCATCTATCTCGGTCTTCAATCATTCCGTGTTTTCCGCGTATTCCGTAGGCCGACTCTTTCTCGCTCGATGGTAGGCCGCCCCTTCTTCGCTCGATGGTAGGCCGCTCCAATTCCCGCGCGTTCATTTCTCCTGAAACGTTCTCAAATCCACGGGCAAACGTTTCCTTCCCCAATCACCGCAGGCGTCTTCGAAGACGCCCGGAATGATCGTGCCGCAGGTGGTGCAGGCCCCGTCGCGGATGCGGTAGGCGCCGATCTCATAATGAACCCGCTCGATCACGACCGTGCCGCAACCGGGACAAAGGGTGCTCTGCCGTTCGCCGTCGAGGACGTTGCCGAGGTAGACGTATTTCAGACCGCGTTTCGTCGCGATCTCGCGGGCGCCGATGAGGGTCTCGTGCGGCGTGCGGCCCTTGTCGCGCATTTTGAAATCGGGATGAAAGGCGGTGAAATGGAGGGGCACGGAGTCGCCGAGATGCTCCGCGATCCAGTCGCAGAGCCGGGCGGTCTCGTCGGGTGAATCGTTCTCTCCGGGGATCATCAGGTTCGTGATCTCGAACCAGACCGAAGACTCTTGCTTCAACCATTGAAGAGTGTCGAGAACCGGCCCGAGATGCGAGAGCGTCTGGCTGCGGTAGAACTCCTCGGTGAAGGCCTTGAGATCGACGTTCGCGGCATCGATGTGTTCGTAGAACTCCGGACGGGCCAAGGCGGTGATGTAGCCCGCGGTGACCGCGACGGTCTTGATGCCCTCGGCCCGGGCGAGTTTCGCTGTGTCGATGGCGTATTCGGCCCAGATCACGGGATCGTTGTAGGTGAAGGCGATGCTGCGGCATCCGTGCGCTTTCGCGGCGCGCACGATCGCCTCGGGCGCGGCCTCGGCGCTGAGGATCTCGATCTCGCGCGATTTCGAGATGTCCCAGTTCTGGCAGAATTTGCAGCCGAGATTGCAACCGGCCGTGCCGAAGGAGAGGACGGGCGTGCCGGGGAGGAAGTGATTGAGCGGCTTTTTCTCGATCGGATCGATGCAGAATCCGGTGCTGCGTCCGTAGGTCGTCAGGACCATTTCCCCGCCGACATTCTGACGCACGAAACAGAAGCCGCGCTGCCCTTCGCCGAGGCGACATTCGCGGGGGCAGAGGTCGCAGACGAGGCGGTCGCCCTCCCGGTGCCACCACCGGGCCGCCGTTTCGGGAGTGGTTATGGAGGGGATCATCGCAAAGACAAGATCGCATGGATCGGCCACCGGGTCCACCGGAGGCAGGGATTTCCGCGCAATTCGGGACTTGTCCCTCCGCCCGGCATCGGGGAAATAGGCGATCGTCATGACGTTTCCGCTCCTCGCCTCGCTCGCCCTCGTCGCCGCGCCTTCGGAGGAGCGTGGTCTCACCGCGGCGTGGGAAGGCGAGACGCTTCGGATCGCCGGCGAGTCGCTCGAGGCCCGCGGTCCGGCCGATCGTTATGCCTGGGTCACGCTGCCCGCGCCGGGCGGCGTCTGGGACCTTTCCAAACACGCCAAAGTCGAGGCCGAGGTGACGAATCCGTCCGACGAACGGGTCGATCTCCTTCTCTGGGTGGTGGGCGACCGCGGCTGGGATGCCGTGCCGGCTCCGGCGACGCTTGCGCCTGGAGAGACGCGCCTGCTTTCGTGCGATCTGCGCGAAACCTGGCCTGACAAAACACCCAAGATCGATCCCCGTCAGGTGAAGCAGGTCCAGATGATGATTCTGAGACGCGGCAACAAGCCGGTAGCGCTCTCGATGCGAAATCTCCGCGCCACCGGCGAAGCGCCAGCCTGGACGATGCCGGCGGGGCGTCTCGAAGTGCCTCCGGTCGAGGACGCGGCACCCGCACCGGGAAAACGGGTCCGATTCCGACTCCCGGGAGACGAGGGCAAAGCGGTCTACTCCATTCTCCATCTGCCCGGGGATTGGAAAGCCGGCGGCACCTATCCCGTGATCGCCGAGTATCCGGGAAACATCTTTTTCGTTCCCGGCTGCTACTCCACCGGACTCCCCGATCAATGTATCATCGGCTACGGTATGACGAAAGGCCGCGGCGCGATCTGTGTCGGACTGCCTTTTGTCGATCCCACGGACGGCACCATCGCCGAGCACGGCTGGGGGGATCCCGATGCGACCGCCGACCATGCCGTGCGGATGATGGAGGAGGTCTGTGTGAAGTTCGGCGGCGATCGGGCCAATCTCCTCCTCACCGGCTTCTCACGCGGGGCCCTCGCCTGCGGCTACATCGGCCTGCGGAACGATCGCATCGCCGCGCTCTGGAAAGGATTCCACGCCTGCCAGCACTACGATGGCGACGGATGGAACGGCGCGACGATGGAGGGAGCGCTGGAGCGGGCGAAACGTTTCCGCGGCCGCGCCGTCTTCCAGACCGACAACTCTCCGGCCGCGTTCCAAGCCGTGATGGACGCGATGAAGACCGAGGTGACCTGGGCCAGTTCCGGTCTCGGAGCCCATGCGACGGCGATGTTTCTTGATGAAAGAGAGTCGACGCGACAGCTCCGCGAGTGGTATCTTCGGCTCCTTTCGACTCCCTGACCGATCTCCATGAAATCCGTTCATCTCGTTCCGATCCTTTCCCTTGTCCTCTTCGCGAATGCCGCCGCCGGCGAGCGATTCGATTTCAGCAAACGCGCCAGCGAGATCGATCCCCGCGCGAAGGAACATCCCGCGATCGACTTCGTCTTCACCGACGACAAGGGCAAACCGCGCGATCTCCAGCACGCCTCCGTGGATACCGAAGTGAAATCCCAGGGCAAGCTCGTCATCTGGCTGATGGATCACAACGCCGGTCTCGCCGAGCGTGTCAACAG
>JALRFZ010000082.1 GCA_023253615.1 Verrucomicrobiales bacterium
AGTCGGCCGGGAGGGTGATTCGAACCCCCGCCGAACCAGCTTCGGCAACCTCGCGGAAAGTGCCGCCACGGGCCTCCAGGCCGATGTTTTCTGAGCGAGTTTTCCACACCGTTGCCTCCGACGTCACCTTCAATCACGTCACCTGGCTGGTGGATCTGGTGGAGAATGTCAATGGCAGCGCGGACCTCGTCAGCGTCGGAGGAGCCTTGACCTTGAACAATGTCTCCCTCGATCTTGCCCGTTTCGGCACCGTCACGCCTTCCCACACCTACACGATCGCCCAATACGCGAGCCGCACCGGCACGTTCAACGGATGGTCCGATGGGGCGATCGTCTCAGGCTACCAGATCCAGTATGGCCTGACCGCGATCACCCTGACCGCCGTCCCGGAACCGACGACCTGGCTGACCCTGGTCGCGGTCGGTTCGGCCGTGTGGTGGCGGCAGCGGCGAGGCCGGAAAAGCCAGCTTGGCTGAATCCTGCCGACGCAGTGATCAATGGATCGACGATTCGCTCGCAATCACGCGCGTTTGTTTTCGTTGAACGTCGACATTCATGCGCTGCCGCTGTTCTCCGGCCGCCTTTTTCGGAAAGGTGCCAGGTTATTTTGCGACCTTCGAAAAGGTGCCAGGTTATTTTGCGACCTCCAGGTTATTTTGCGACCTCGGCGAGGCCCCGGAGCGTGGCGGCCAATCGATCGAGGTACGTCACTCCGCTGCCGGTGCAGCGACCGGGGCGGCGACGAGGGTGCCCCGGGGGCCGGGGGCGAAGACCCGGTCGGGCGCATGGGCTTTGCGGAAAGCGATGCCGAAATTCCCCGACTCGCGCCAGCCGAAGTACTGATCGAAATATTTCCCCTGGCGGCTGTAAAAGGGGAGGCGCAGTGGCCCGGCATGGATCATGGCGAGATTGACGCGTCCGTCGCGATTCCAGATCTGGCTCGCGTCGCGGCCATAGCGGACGAAATCGCGATCGGCCACACCGATGACATAATGGGTGAAATTGTGGCCGGGATTGCGGATGGCGTAGGTGAATTTCCGCCACTCGTGGGATTTGTCCGGTTTCCAATTCGGATCGTAGTCCTCGTCTTCGTTGCCCAGCCACCAGATCGGATTCAACTTCTTCCATCCCACCTTGCCGTGCTCGCGCGGCTTGCCGTAGTGGACGCCCTGATCGCGCACGCGCTCCGCCGGGGCCACGCGGGTCTCGCCCGGGATCAAGGCGCACGATCCGAGAAAGAGCGGGGCGAGGGCGGGGAGGAGATGGCGGAGGGACGGCATGGGGTACGGTCAGACGTGGTGATGGGCGACTTGAACGGAACGGCCAACGTGGGCATGCATGAAGGTGAAAAAGGAACGAACGGGGAGTCGTTCCCCTTAGTGCCAAAGAGGATATCTCCGGATGCGCGTTCTCCGATATCCGGCATGAACGCGCCCCGGCAGATTCCGTAAATGCCTTGACCATCTCAAGAGTTTTCGATGACTCTTGATTCCGGATGTCGCGGGCGGCTTTTTGGAATCCCTTGCGAGGGGTTTCATCGACCTTCCGGCTCTATTCCGGGCGATCTGAAAACCGGAGGAGAGCCCGGGGATTCGGCTGCGGCAACTTTCGAAAAGTCCTTTTTCCATTGAATATGAATCACACACGAATGAAACCGTTTCTGTTTGCCATTCCTCTCGTCATGCTGGTTTCCTCGGCATTCGCTGCTCCGGGGGATTTTGATGACAGCTTCGGCACCGGTGGGCGTGAGCCCAGGACTTACGCATGAACAAATGAAGCAAATGTGACGGCGGTTTAAATTATGGCTTGTACAATCAATTGTGACGGCTATTGGGGTGTCTATGGACACCAGCTCTTCCTCCGACACCGCAGCCGCCTTTGATCGGCTCCGCCGCGCTTTCGCTTCCATTCCGGACCGCCGCCAATCCGGGAAGATCGAGCACCGGCTCGATGAGATTTTCGTCGGATCGCTTTGCGCGATGCTTTGCGGCTTCTGCCACTACACTTCCATGGCGGAGTTCTTCGCCCTCCAACTCCGCTGGCTGCGTGGATTTCTCACGTTGGAGAATGGAGCCCCCTCCCACGACGTCATCCGGAACGCATTTATGGCGGTGCGCCCGGAGTCCTTCGCGGAGATCCTCGCCGCTTGGGCGGGCGATCTGGACGGGGTTCACGTGGCTATCGACGGCAAGGTCCAGCGCTCCGCGCTTGGAGCGGGTGGCGCCGTCCATGTGCTGCGAGCATGGGTCGATGGACTCTCCCTTTCCGCCGGGCAGGTGGCCTGCGCCGTCAAGAGCAATGAATCGGAGCGAAGCGGAGATAGACTGCCGCAGGCAGCCCGGAGGGCGAGCGAAGCGAGTCAAATCGAGGCCATTCCCCGTTTGCTCGCCGCCCAGATCGACGAGGCGGGGGCCGACTACGTTCTCGCCCTCAAGGCCAACCAGCCCCAGGCCCTCGAAGCGGTGTCGTCCCACTTCGCCTCCAAACCCTGAATCCTACGTCGACGGCTTTTTGCTGCCCGTCCCCCGCGCCAATCTCGAAGCCTACCGTGCCATTGCGACGATGTGCGGGGAAGTCTGGAAAGAGCACGGTGCCCTCCGCTACGTCGAGACCGTGCTCGATGACGCGAACTGCCTGGACATGCGACCGTTTCCCACCGCCGCGGATGCCGGTGAAGACGAGGTGGTGATCTTCGCCTGGGTCGAATACCCCTCGAAAGCGGTCCGCGACGAGGCCAATGCCAAAATCATGGCCGACCCGCGCATCGCCGACCTCGGCGAAAAGACCGCTCCGCTCTTCGACTGCAAACGCATGTCCTTCGGTGGCTTCCAACCCATCGTCATCGCCTGATCGCCAATCCCAAATCCGTAATCCGCAATCCACAATCCACATGACTCCTCCCTACGTGCAGCCCTACCTTGCCTTCGCCGGAAACTGCGAAGCCGCCCTCGCGCACTATCAAAAACACCTCGGGGCCGAGGTGCGGATGGTGATGAAATTCAACGAAAGCCCCGAGCCCTGTGAAGAGGGGCGGTTGCCCGAGAACTGGGGCGACAAGGTGATGCACTGCGGATTCACCATCGGCGGCAGTCTCCTCATGGGCTCCGACGGATGGAGCTCCGAGAAACCCGAAAACGGCCACTGCATGTCCCTCACCGTGGCCGACGCCGACGAGGCGCGCCGCGTCTTCGACGCCCTCGCCGAGGGCGGCAATGTCTTCATGCCCTTGGGCGAGACCTTCTGGTCGCCCTGTTTCGGCATGGTCACCGATGCCTTCGGCATCTCCTGGATGGTCACCACCCCGGAAATGAAATGATCCGACCCTGTCCATTCCACCGTCCAACCCTGTTGGTCCCTGAAAGATCCCCGGACCGGCAGCCGCTCGGGGCCACCTTCTGATCCCCTCTTTCCGTGAGTCGGCGGACTGGACGGAAGGGGCGGATCGGATAGAGTTCCGGTCGCCATGTCCCGATACCTGTTCGCCGCCCTCGCGCTCTCCGTCCTGTCCGCTTCCGCCCAGGAGACGGCTCCGCCCGATTACCGTTTTCACTTCGAGGTGCTCGCGGAGAACCTGCCGCAGCCCATGACGATGCAGGAGGCGCCCGACGGCCGCATCTTTTTCCACGAGATCGCCGGCAAGGTGAAGGTCTTCGATCCGAAGACGAAACTCGTCTCCGAGATCGGCGAGATCACCGTGACGACGGCGCAGGAAAACGGACTGCTCGGCATGGCGCTCGACCCGGACTTCGCGACGAATTCGTGGATCTACTTCATGCATTCGCCGCCGGATTACGACGGCCAATACATCAGCCGCTTCACCCTGAAGGACGGCAAGCTCGACATGGCCTCGCGCAAGGACCTGCTGAACTGGCCGGAGCAGCGCGAGCAGTGCTGCCACCACGCCGGTGCCCTGCGTTTTGGTCCCGATGGCAATCTCTACATCTCCACCGGCGACAACACGAATCCCTTCAACGATTCCGAGGGCTATGCCCCCATCGACGAGCGTCCCGACCGCGGCCCGTGGGACGCGCAGAAATCGTCCGCCAACACCAACGACCTGCGGGGCAAGATCCTCCGCATCAAACCGACGCCCGAAGGCGGATACACCATCCCGGAGGGGAATCTTTTCCCGGAGGGCATCCCGAAAACGCGGCCCGAGATCTACGCGATGGGTTTCCGCAATCCCTGGCGTTTCCACATCGATCCGAAGTCCGGCTACGTCTATGTCGGCGACGTCGGTCCGGATGCCGGTGGGGACCGGGAGGAGCGCGGTCCGCGCGGCTACGATACCGTGAACCAGCTCCGCGGTCCGGGGAACTACGGCTGGCCTTATTCGCGCGGCAACCGCGTCTACGTCGATTACGATTTCGCCGCGAAAGTGCCGGGCGCGGTTTACGACAAGGCCAAGCCCTCCAACAAAAGCCCCAACAACACCGGTCTCGCCGAGCTGCCGCCGGTGCAGGCGCCGTTCGTCTTTTATCCCGGTGGCGAGTCGGAGGAGTTCCCCATCCTCGGCAAGGGCGGACGCACCGCGTGCGGTGGCCCCGTCTTCCACTACGATCCCGCTTTCGAAAAGACCGGCGGCCTGCCGGAGTATTTCGATGGTATGGTCCTTTTCTACGACTGGCAGCGCCCCTTCATCCACTGGGCGCGGCTCGACGACGACGGCAACCTTGCGGAGATCCTGCCCTTCACCGCCGCGGCCCGCGTCGCGCAGGGCGACGATGACGGCAGCGGACGATTCCAGATCAAACGTCCCGTCGATTTCTTCTTCGGGAAGGACGGTGCGCTCTACATCATGGACTACGGCGA
>JALRFZ010000136.1 GCA_023253615.1 Verrucomicrobiales bacterium
GTCGCCCGGTCTCGGCGAGGAGGCGGCGATGGTTTTCCTCCAGGGATCTCGCCAGTTCGCCGATCTCGTCGGAGCGTCCCGTCACCGCGACGGGGAGCGCTTCGGGCGGGTCGCGATCGAGATTCGGCAGCCAGCGGGTCAGGGTCGCGAGCGGCAAGACGATGCGCCGGGCGACAATGGCGGCCAGTCCGCCACCCAGCATCGAGACGAGAACGGCCGGCAGGAGCCAGGAGCCGGGACCGGAAAAAAAAGGCGGAGATTTCCGCATCAAGACGAGATGCACCGGCTCTCCCTCGATTGGCGCGACCGCGAGTTCCCACGATCCGGATCGGGCGGATCCGGCCACCCCGCCGGTGAGTGCGGAGACGACGGCGGCGGGACCCGGCGCGAGACCGGCGATCGAATCTCCCGGCCGGAAAAATCCCACGCCCACGCCGAGTACCTCGGAGAGGTTCTTCGCCAGTTCCGGAGAGCGGGGCAAGCGGAGGCGCTCCACAAATCGGGCGTTTTCCCGAGCCGTCGTCTCGAATTCACGGAGTGCCGCGGTCCGGTGCATCCCTTGCAGCCAGGCGGCGAGGGCCAGGCTGGTGCCAAGAACGAAGAGAGAAAAGGGCAGGGCAAGATGGCGGAAAAGCCCTCCCTTGCCCGAGCTGCCAGCGGCGGGATACATGGACGATGATTGACCAAGGAGATCGAGTTTGTGAAAAAAATCCACAAATCTGACCAAAAAAAGACCATTTTTCCCGGAGACGGGTCGTCCGAGGGAGCGGCGGTGGCGGGACGGGAGGTGAGGCCCTTGGTGGGCGTGCCCGCGGAATGGCCTGCCGGACGGCCATCGGCGCTCTCGTCCTCCGCCTTGCGAGTCCCCACCCCCGGCCGTCGGGCTCAGAGATGGAGCAGGGATCGCAGCGAGGCGGCGATGCTCTGCGAAGTCGGCCGGTGCGCCTTCCAGAGATTCGGGTGATAGGGAATCGGAGTGTCGCGGCAGTTGAGACGCTGCGGCGGCGCGTCGAGCAGGTGGAAGCCATCCTGCACCACCCTGGCGACGACCTCGGCGGTGACGCCGCCCCAGGGGAAGCCTTCACCCACGCAAAGGAGACGGCCCGTCCGCGCGACCGATCCGAGCACGGTGTCGGTGTCGAGCGGTTTCACGGTGCGGAGATCGACCACCTCGATGTCCCAACCTTCGGCGGTCAGTTCGTTCGCGGCTTTGAGCGATTCGTGGACCATCGCGCTGTGGGTCACGACGGTGGCATGACGCCCCGGTTTGAGAACGCGGGCCTGGCCCACGGGCAGGACGGGCTCGGTCGGGAGTTCGTCGGCCTTCAGATGGTAGTAGAGGAACTTGTGCTCGCAGAAGAGCACGGGATCATCGATCTCGACGGCCTCGAGGAACATCCAATAGGCGTCCTCGACCGTGGCCGGGGTCATCACGACGACGCCGGGATAATGCGCATAGATCGACTCGAGGCACTGGCTGTGGAAGGGACCGCTGCCCTCGGTGCCGCCCGAGGGCAGGCGCACGACGATGGGGCAGGGGACGCCCGTGCGGTAATAGTGCGTCGCGGCGTGGTTGACGATCTGGTTGAAGGCCACCGAAGAGAAATCGGCGAACTGCATCTCCACGATCGGGCGCATCCCTTCGATCGCCGCGCCGATGGCGGAGCCGACCATGGCATCCTCGCTGATGGGCGAGTCGAGCACGCGCCCCGGAAAGCGCTCGGCGAGGTGTTTCGTCGCCTTGAAGGCACCGCCGAACGCGGCCACATCCTGTCCGTAGATGTAGACGTTCTCCTTTTCGGCGAGGACCTTGGCCTGGGCCTCGCGTATGGCCTCCAGATAAGTGATGGGCATGGCTTTCGGGGCGAACCTTGCCCCATCCTCTGCCTTGTGCAAGTCGCCATGCCAACCCGGGGCGAGGCCGCGCCAATCGGTGCGGAATCGGTCAGGGAAGGCGGCGCCCCATTACCCAGGCGGGGCTTTTGCCGCAGTCGAGGGTCTGGGCGCGGGTCAGACGCCCGGTTTCGGGGTCGCGCCGGTAAAGGGCGAGTTTTCCCTCCCCTTGCCCTGCCACGACGACAAAACGGCCCCCGGGCATCAGGTCGAAGGAGCGGGGGGTTTTCTCGGTCGGCACCCGCTCGAGCTCGGCGAGCCTGCCGCTCTCCGGATCGATCGTGAACGAGGCGATGCTCTCGTGTCCGCGGTTCGAGGCATAGACAAAACGGCCGTCCTCGCTGATCTTGACCTCGGCGCAACTCCCGGAGTCGGCATACCAGTCCTTCGGATGGGTCGAGAGGGTTTGTTGTTTGGTGAGGAGCCCCTTTTCCGCGTCGTAGTGACAGAAGGTGACGCTCTTGCCCTGCTCGTTCACGACGTAGGCCCACTTGCCGTTGGGGTGGAACTTGAGATGCCGGGGGCCCGCGTTCTCCCCGCCGGGCATCGTCGGCGGATCATTCAGGGCAAGCTCGCCCGTGGTCGCGTCGAATCGGAATTGATCAACGCAATTCAGATCCATCGGATGAGGCGTGAAGGCGAAACGGTTCGCCGGATCGGTGCGGATGCAGTGGGCCTTCGGCCCGATGTCGAGTACCTGCACCGGCTCCTCCACGACGAGGCCCTTTTCGTTGATGGGGCTGACACTCACGAGCCCTTCGCCGTAATAGGCCGCGAGGAGCCAGCGTCCCGTCGCATCGGGATGGACGTAGGCGGGATTCCCCGCCGCCGCGACGGTGGCTGCGATGGAAAGCAACCCCGTCGCCGGATCGATCGCGAGGGTGGCGAATTTCTTTTCCGACCGCACCGCCGCGTAGATCCATTTGCCATCGCCTGAAAAAGCCAGCGCTCCGGGCGCGCCGTCGAGAAGCAGCTCGCCTTTCCGCGAGAGTGTCGCGGTCTCCTCGTCGAGCGCATATACCGCGATCCGGTTGTCTCCGCCTTCGGAGATGTAGACCACCGTCCCGGCACGGACCATTGGAGCAACGAGAAAAAGAGCAATCAAAAGATACTTCATGACACCATTCTCCTTAACACGGATTTCCCCATAACTCCATAACTCCACCACTCCGTTTCCCGGCCTCACTTCCCCGACCTCGCCTTGTCCATCATCTCCCGCAGGGTGACGGGAGCCCCTCCGCGGCGCTTGCTCTCGTCGGCGGCGGCCATGAAGGCGAAGATTTCGAGCGTCTCCTCGGCCGAGACCGGCGGTTTTTTCGTCTGGAAGAACTTCACCATCTCGGCCATCAGTTCGGGATACCCGGCTCCGGCGCTCTCCTCGATCACCGCCTTGCTGCCAAAGACCTTCACGCCGTAGACCGTCTTCGAGGCGCGGAGCCCTAACAAAGTGCCCACCTTGCCGCCCTTCCAGATCCCGGTGACGACATCGGTGCCCTCGGTGTGGGTGCGCACGACGCTCTCGCAGCCGGTCCCGATCACGGTGAAGAGCGCCTCGGTCGGGTGGATCCCGTACCAGGCGAGGTCGAGGTGATGCTCCTCGAGCGAGGCCGGTCCATAGCTGACGACCGCGGCGACCTCCCCGACGTCCGTCGTCGCCGCCTTCACCACGCCGGCGTTGTAGCGCAGGTTCGAGCAGCTCCAGACCGGAGTGCCGTGTTTTTTGGCCAGATCGAAGATCGCGACCGCATCCTCGAGCGAGGCCGCGAGCGGTTTGTCGATGAAGGTCGGTTTGCCCGCCTCGATCGCCGGTTTGGCCTGGGCGAGGTGGGGGCGTCCATCGACGCTCTCGACCATCACCACATCGACTTCCGGCAGCATCGCCTCGATCGTGTCGAACATCTTCACCCCGTATTCCTTCGTGAGCGTCTCCACGTAGCTGTCGATGCGGGAAACGCTCGATTCGATGTCGGGACTCGACTGCGGGACGGCCGCGACGACGCGCACCGGGTATTGGTTGGCGGGATCGTGGAGGATCTTCGTGAAGGCCGTCGCATGCGAGGTGTCCAGGCCGATCATGCCGACGCGGATCGGTTTGGCGTCCTGGGCGTGGGCGGGGAGAATCAGAGCCAAGACGGCGATCGCGGGGAGAAAGAGGCGTTTCATATCCTTCTTTTAGGGGAAGGGATCGCGCAAGGATAGTCCGCGATGCGGCCAAGCGGAGGCCGGGCTTGCGGGGGGCGGAATGCAATTCCGCCCTACGGGTTCGTGTGTGGGGGAAAACTTGGAGATATCTTTAATCCGGGTTCTCATCCGTGAAATTCCACCCGGCCGCTGCCCAGTCGTCGCACACCCAAAGCGTGC
>JALRFZ010000165.1 GCA_023253615.1 Verrucomicrobiales bacterium
GTCTTCCTCGATGCCAAGGTCGAAGCCGAACTCGTCGAACTGCCAGCCGAAGAAGCACTTGAGTTGCTTCAGTCCGTGGGTCAGAGCGAATCGGGCCTGGACGCACTCGCTCGAGTCGGATTCGACACATTGGGCTTGCAGACGTACCTGACTGCCGGACCGAAGGAAGCTCGGGCGTGGACCATCCGCAAGGGTGCGACGGCCCCCGAGGCAGCCGGCGTGATCCATACCGACTTCCAGAAGGGCTTCATCAAGGCCGAAGTCGTCTCCTACGACGAATTAGTCGACGCGGGATCGATGGCCGAGGCGAAGGCCCGCGGAAAGGTGCGCATGGAGGGTAAGGAGTACGTCATGGCGGACGGCGACGTCGTCGAATTCCGCTTCAATGTCTGAGCCTGCCGCGTCCCGGTGTGCGCCAAAAAGTCCCTTTACGAACCAAGGAACTCCCTTTACTCTCCCGAGTCCATTGGGGATCTGCTGATCAAATAACAGCCGCATTTCCAAACGACGCTCACCGCATTTGTCCCGGATCTCTCACACATGAAATCACTTTTCACCGTTCTCTCCTTCTCGGCCCTCGCCACCCTCGGTCTTCAGGCCGGCGATTGGGGAAAAGCTCCCGTCGACAAGACCCCGATCGAGGAGTGTGTCGATCTCGGTGGTGAAATCAGCGTCGGCTACGAGACCCACTACATTTTCAACGGCATCGTCTTCGCCGGTGACAGCCGTCTGGACCGATGTGAACTACACCTTTGACGGACTCGCCATTCCGGTGACCGTCGGTGCCTGGTATCTCAACGGGATCAACGACAGTGCTTTCGGGGCCGGATACGACGAGATCAATCTATACGTCAGCGCCGCTCTGGGAACCTTCGCCGGCTTCGATGTCGATCTCGGGTACACCCACTACACTTTCCCCGAGTTCCGCAGCAACATCGCCCCCTTCGGCGGATACGGTGAAGCGAACCTGGGCATTTCCCGCAGCCTCGGCTTCATCGATCTGAAATACTCGCTGGATTACGCCTTCGGTGCCGGCAACTCCGCTCCCGAAGGTTGGTTCCACCAGCTGGGTGCCGAGAAAGCCCTCTCCCTTACCGACGACATCTCCCTCGTGATCGGTGCCGGCGTCGCCTACTCCGACGGATACTGGGGACCCAGTGGCTGGAACCACTACTACGCCTCCGCCTCTCTGCCCATCAGCCTGAATTGCCGCACCACGCTCACGCCCTACATCGGCTATCTCGGTGCACCCGATACCTGGGTCGTCGATGGCGCGGTCGGCGCGGTCGCCCCCCAGTCCGACGTCCTCCACGGCGGTGTCGCTCTCAGCGTCAGCTTCTGATTGGACCTCCAGTCGATTTTACGAAGGATCGCCCGATCGAAAGACGGGCGATTTTTTTGTGCCCGGCCGATGCGCGCCTCCCGTGTCACGCCTTCGCGGCTTTGACGGATCGGGCGAATCTTTCCTACCCTCCGCGGATGGAATCGTTCCCTCCTTCTCTCACCACCCGTCGTGATCTGCTCCATCTCGCCGGGGGGCTCGCCCTCTCTGGACTCGGTCCGCTCGGTCTCGGGCGGCCGTCTCACGCGCTCGGCCAATCGCCCGCCCCTGCCGCCGGCCTGACTCCATACCAGAGGTTTCCCCGCATGGTCCACGAATACTACGTGGCCAAGGTCCGCGGCATCGAGAAGCGCGGTCTGGAGCGGAAGAGAGCCCTTTCCACCAAGGCCGAAGCCGAAGCCTACATCGCCGAAGTGCGCGAAAAGATCGCGAAAGCCTTCGCCCCGATGCCGAAGGAGAAAACACCGCTCAATGCCCGGGTCACCGGCAGGATCGAGCGCGACACCTACACGGTGGAAAACATCCTTTTCGAAAGCCGTCCGAAGTTTTTCGTCACCGCGAACCTCTACCTGCCCAAGAACCGCCCCGGAGGCAAGGTGCCCGGCGTCGTCGGCAGTTGCGGCCACTCGCAGAATGGCAAGTGCGCCGAGGCCTACCAGAGTTTCGCCCAAGGGCTCGCCCGGCTCGGCACGGCCTGTTTGATCTTTGATCCGATCGGGCAAGGCGAGCGTTCGCAGTATGTCGATCCCGCCGGCAAGCTGCTGATCAAAGGCACCACCACCGAACACAACCACGCCGGGAACCAGATGGAGCTCGTCGGCGAGTTCCTCGGTTCGTGGCGCGCCTGGGATGGGATCCGGGCGCTCGACTATCTCCTTTCACGGCCCGAGATCGACCCGCAGCATGTCGGCATCACCGGCAACTCCGGTGGCGGCACCCTCTCGACCTGGCTCATCGGTCTCGAGCGTCGCTGGACCATGGGCGCCCCCGCCTGCTTCGTCACGACCTGGCGGCGCAATCTCGAAAACGAGCTGCCGCAGGACAACGAACAATGCCCGCCCCGCTCGCTCGCCTACGGTCTCGACCACGACGACTACCTCGCCGCGATGGCACCAAAGCCGATCATCATCCTCGCCCAGAGCCGCGATTACTTCGATGCCCGCGGCTCGGCCGAGACCCACGAACGTCTTCGCCATCTCTACGGACTGCTCGGAGCGGAGGACAAGATCCAGCTCCATATCGGCCCCGATGAGCACGGCTACTCGCAGCCGAACCGCGAGGCGATGTATCGCTTTTTCAACAGCCTCACCGGCGCCTCCGATGCCGCGACCGAACCCGCCCTCGTCATCGAGGAGGACAAGACCCTGCAATGCACGCCGACGGGACAGGTCGTGCTCGATCCCGGATCAAAGACGGTCTTCACCTTCACCCAAGCCAAGGCGGAACGTCTCAAAAATGCCCGCGAAGCCGCGCCGCTCGCCGGTGACGCGTTGAAGGAGGCCGTGCTCGAGACCCTCAAAATGCCGCCGCGCGATCCGGCCGCCGCTCCCGACTACCGCATTCTCCGCGCCTATGGCGCGAAGCGCGGTTATCCCAGGGAACATTGGATTCACTACGCCGTCGAGAGCGAGCCCGGCATCCAGGCCCTTTGCACCGTGCTCCTCGATGCTCCGCATGTCGCCAGCCTGCCCGCCGCTCCCGAAGGCGGAGGAAAGGTCGTGCTCTGGATCGCCGAACAATCCTCAGATGTGGAACTGCGCGAGGATCCCACCTTGTCCGAACTCGCTGCGACGCAGCCGCCCGGGATCATTTTCCTCAGCGAGGCTTTCACCAAGCCGAAGATGATGCAGACCCTCGCCAAGGCCGGCTTCACCCAGAGCTACACCTATTTCACCTGGCGCGAGACCGCCGACGAGCTGCGCGACTACGTCACCGAGCTCACCAAAGGCCACATGCGCGATTACTACCGCGCCAATTTCTGGCCGAACACGCCCGACATCCTCCCGCGCCATCTCCAGCATGCCGGTCCCGCGATGTTCAAGATCCGCGCCGCCCTCGCCGCCACCCTCGTGCCCTCGTGGGGCATCTATTCCGGCTACGAGCTCTGCGAAGGCACGCCCCTGCCCGGCCGCGAGGAGTATCTCGACAGCGAGAAATACCAGCTCAAGGCCCGCGACTGGAACAAGCCGGGGAACATCAAGCCTTTCATCACCCGGCTGAACCGCATCCGCCGCGAGAATCCGGCCCTGCAGAGCTACGCCAACCTCGAGTTCGTGCCGTCGGACAACGATCAGATCCTCGCGTGGTGCAAGTGGTCCGACGACCGGAGCAATCTCATGCTCATGGTCGTGAACCTCGATCCCCAGCGCAAACAGGAGTCCCTCCTCCATCTGCCGCTCGATCTCCTCGGCCTCCCGCACGGGTGCGAATACGAGGTGTCCGACGTACTCTTTGAAGAGACCTACACATGGCGCGATTCCACCAATTTCGTGTCCCTTGACCCCCGGACCAAGCCGGTCCACCTGTTTGTATTGAAGAAACCTTGAGAAATCCGGGTTTCTTCCCCCCTCCTGAAGGAACCCCCATCCCCATCATGCGTCAACGACTGCTCACGTTCGCCGTCTTCGGTATCGTCCTCATCGCCCTCGGAGAATGGGGCCTCCGCACGGGCAAATTCACCCGGCTCGACCAGACCTGGCTGGAATTCTGCATCGGCAACGCCGGCGGAAAACTGAAGGATCCCGCCGTCACCGTCGTGCGCATCGACGACGGCTACGAGCCGCTCCGCATCGGCGGCGATGAGAACCTGCCCAATGACGGCACCCTCTCGCGGCTCGACTACGCCACCATCCTCGCCTTCGTCGCGAAATTCCAGCCCCGTTCGGTCGCCTTCCTCCCCACCCCGACCTTCGACGAGAATCTCACCCTGAACAAGACCGACATCGCCCCGCTCAAGGATGCCGCGATGAAGCTGCCCCGGCTCGTCGTCGCCTCCACCGTCTCGAACGACGGCGAGCAGGCCAAGGAGGCCGCCGCCCTCGCCTATCCGGCCCTGAAAGTCGAGGGAGACGCGTCTTCCATCCTCGCGTTCACCCGCACCGTGCGTTATCCCGACGCCCAGATCCTCGCCAACGGCACCCCCGCGCCGAAGACGGTCGAGTCGGCCCGCGATCTCACTTCGGGAGGGACCTTGCGCGTGCCTCTCGTCGCCCGTCGTGGCGATCAGGTGGTGCCCTCGCTGATCCTCGCCGCGGTGGCGAATCACGCCGGTGTCCCCCTCGATCAGATCACCGTGAAGCTCGATGCGGGACAGCCCCGCCTCCTCGTCGGAGAGGTCCATGAGATCCCGATGGAGGCCGATGGCACCCTCGTCGTCCCCGACCGTGCCGGACTCGGCGCCACCATGAAGAGCACCACGCGCGACGAATCCGGTGCGAAGAAGGAGATCGAGCATTTCACGAGCCTGACGATCGACGAACTCGCCTACACCGGTGAGGAAAACGACGAAGTCGCGAAACGCATCCTCGCCAGTTTCCAATCGCGCTTCGACTCGCTGAAGGAGAATCTCGTGCTCATCGGTTTCGACCGCACCGCCGACCGGCGTCTCAACACCGCCAGCGGAGAGACCCTTTCCGAGACCAATCTGCTCGCCCGCGCCGCCGCCACCATCCAGAGCGGCCGCTACATCCACTGGTGGCCTTCCTGGGCGCGCTGGTTCGCCGTGGCCGCGCTCGTCGCCCTCGCCGCCTTCCTTTTCCGCCTCCCCCGCGCCAAATTCCTCCCCGCCGTCTTTGTCGCCGCCCTTGTTTTCCTCGCCGCGAAGGTCGTCGTCTTTTCCTCTACCCTCGCCTGGACGCCGCCTTTCGTGGTCCTCTCTCTCCTCGCTCTGATCGCCGTCGTCGGCATGATCGTGCCCGGCGGACAGCCGGCCAAAGGGAAGTGAACCCCGCGCGCCCGCGGAAAAACACGGCGGCAGCCGCCCGACGGAAACGGGGTGGTCCGGGGAAATCGCCGGCAAAGGGCTGAGGCGGGGCCGCGCCCCGGCCCGACTTCCCGATCAGGATTCCAGAATCTGATCCAGCACGTAGGGCAGGATGCCTCCGGCGTTGTAGTAGTCCACCTCCGCCGGCGTATCGAGGCGCACCTTGAGCGGGATCGTCAGGCTCGATCCGTCGCTCTTGTGCACGACGAGGGTCGCGGTCTGCATGGGCTTCAGCTCGCCGGCGATGCCGGTGATGTCGAAGGTCGCGTCGGCGAGATCCTTGACGAGGTCGTAGTCGGCCGGATTGGCGAAGTTCAGCGGCAGCACGCCCATCCCGATGAGGTTGGAACGGTGGATGCGCTCGAAGGACTTCGTGACGACGGCGCTGACGCCGAGGAGGCGCGTGCCCTTCGCGGCCCAGTCGCGCGAGGAACCCATCCCGTAATCCTCGCCGCCGATGACAACGAGCGGCGTGCCCTCTGCCTGATAGGCCATCGAGGCGTCGTAGATGAAGGTGGGCTTGGCGCTCGCGACCGGAGCGATCGTCGTGTCGGGAGCGGCGACTTCACCCTGACCGAAGTACTGCGTGTAACCTCCCTCGACGCCGGGGCACATCAGGTTCTTGATGCGGACGTTGGCGAAGGTGCCGCGGGTCATGACACGGTCGTTGCCGCGACGGGCACCGTAGGAGTTGAACTCGGACACCGGAACGCCCTTTTCGGTCAGGTACTTGCCAGCCGGGGTGGTGGCCTTGAAGCTGCCTGCGGGCGAGATGTGGTCGGTGGTGATCATGTCGCCGAGCAAAGCCAGAACGCGGGCGCCGGTGATGTTCTTGATGGCGC
>JALRFZ010000236.1 GCA_023253615.1 Verrucomicrobiales bacterium
GCCGGGGCGGCCAGCTACTCCTGCGCCAAGGCCGGACTCACCCAGCTCTGCCGCGTCGCCGCGCTCGAGCTGGCGCCCTTCGGCGTGCGCTGCAACATCATCCACCCCGACGCCGTCTTCGATACGAAGCTCTGGACGCCGGAGAACCTCAAGCGTTCCGCCGAGCGTTACGGCATGACGATCGAGGAATACAAGACCCGGAATCTGCTCAAGACCGAGATCAAATCCCGCGATGTCGGGAACATGGTCGCGGCGATGGCCAGCCCGCTCTTTGGGAAGACCACCGGTGCCCAAGTGCCGGTGGATGGCGGGAACGACCGCGTGATTTGAAGCGTAGCGGAACGTGCCAACGTTCCGAGCGGACGTCCCTCGAAGCCCGTCGGAAGCGTCGCCGCTTCCGCTACCGCTGGCTCGTCCATCACCCCCTTCTCGCTCCCTTCATCGCCGGAACCGGCGGCCTTTGGGGCTCTCGCCGCGTTCTTCGAGGAGATCACCGATTTCTTCGGCGACGGCGGTGAACTGATTCACGAACGTGCCGAACTCGTCCTCTTCGAATGAGGGCGAATCGATCTCGTCGAGGAGATTCCGTGCTTCGGCGTATTCCAGATAATGCTGCCGCAACCTGCGATCGACGGCGGGAGTCGGAGGCGTCGCCGCGAACTCCGTCACCAACCACATTGCCGGCAACACTTTCACCGCCCAGCACACGAAATTCAGCCGGGCGAACTCGATCGCATCGAAGGGACCGCCGATGGCATAACTCACGGTCGGCCGCAGCACGAGGACGCGCGGATCCAGCACAAAGGGGACCGCCCAAGGAGCGATCGAGATCGCACGACGGAGCAATTCTCGGGCGATGTTCATGGCGGGCGTTTGCACGGCCGCAAAAGGCTCAGGCGAATTCATGTCCGGCATGAAATCGGGAAACTCCTCCATCGCGAAGAGGAAGGCCCGCAGGGCGCGGCTGTAAAGCACCGAAGTGGATCCCTGGATGGGAGCAAGGTCGAGGAGCCTCGAGACCTCCTCGCCGTCATCCCTTGCAAAAGCGAGAGCGATCAAGGCGGGCACGATATCCAGGAAATCCTCGGGGTCCAAGGCGAGCATCTGCTCGTAGCACTCGCGCGAGAGCTCCCGATCCAGATTCATGAAGCGGTAGTTCGCCAGCTCGTGGAGCGCCTCGAGATAGGGACGGTCGATCCAGTTCAGCGCCGGGTCCACCGGCCCCTCCGCGGCCGCCGCCACGATCGCCTCGTGCTTGCGCTGGCCGGCATCGACGGCATCCTGACAATGATTCAACTTCGATTCCACCTCCTCCGCCATCTCGGTGAGGAGGAGATGGGCGTCGACACAATCCGGATCGATCGCGAGAGCCTCGATCACGCGGATCCGCATGTCGTCGTCGGCATCCTCCTGGTCCAGCCCCTCCTCGAGATATTTGATCGCGCGGAAATGGGCCTCGGGCTCGGGATCGTAGCGTTCCAAGAAGGCCTCCGGGGTCCCGTTGAAAAGGGCGTCCGCCAGCTCTTTCCGGTCTTCCTCCGTCCCTTGTTCGGCCCATGCCATCCGCCGGGTCGCGATGGCGAGCCGTCTCTCCTCATCCGCCGATCGGCGGGTGCGATCAACTTCAAGACCGTCGTCTTCGCTGACCTCATACTCATCCACGAGCGAGGGCAGTCTTTTCACGCCCGCCTTTCCGAAAGCGCCTCCTCCCGGTTTTTTCCGTTTCCGTTTTGCCATGCCGATTCCGTTAGCGGTGAATGGCGCCTGCTGCAAGAGCCAAGCGAAAAAGAACGGGAAAGCGTTTCGACCCGGACGTCCCTCCACGCCCGTCGGGCTCCTCGCTCTTCCTCACTCCGGGATCGGATCACCGCGCTTCACCGTCACGCCTTCCCAGATCGCTTCATCGGTCGCGGCATCGTAGGTCAGGACACGGCTCGCGCTGTTCGGAGCGGGCGGCAGATCGACCTTGGGCAACCACTTCTTGTGCTCGGCGATGACCTCGGCAAAGGCCGGATCGGAGGCGAGGTTGGTCCACTCCTGCGGATCCTTGCGCATGTCGTAGAGCTCCTCGCTGCCATCGGCGTAGCGGATGTAGCGCCAATTCTCGGACCGCACCCCGTGGTTGCCCTGATTGTGGCTCGTGATGGCGGGACGCTCGCGTTTTGTCGCCGCCTCGCGGAGTTGCGGCACGAGGCTGAGCCCCTCGAGATCATCCCGCGTGGCGACGCCCGCCAGTTCAATCAGGGTCGGATAGATGTCCATCAGTTCAGCCGGTTGGGTGCAGCGCTGCCCGCCGCTGACTCCCGGACCCGCGAAGATCAGGGGCACCTTCGTACCGCGATCCCAGAGGGTGTTTTTGCCGGTGATCCCCTTCTCTCCGAGATGCCAGCCGTGATCACCCCAGACAACGACGATGGTGTTGTCGGCGATTCCTTTTTTCTCGAGCGCGTCCAAGACACGCCCGATCTGGGCATCGACGAAGCTGGTGCAGGCGAGGTAGCTGCGGACGAGATTCCGCCACTGCTGGTTTTCCTCGACCCACTTCAGCCGGGGCTCGGGCAGGCTCCAGTGCAGATACCAGGAGAAACGCGGCGTGTCATCCCGATCGTCGCGTTTGATCCCCGGGAGGACGCTGTCGTCATCGGGATAGAGGTCGAACCACTTCTGCGTCGCATAGCACGGCACATGCGGCAGGAAAAATCCGGTGGCAAGGAAGAAGGGTTTGTCAGGCTGCGAGGCCTCGATCTTTTCGATCGCCCAGCTCGCCACCTGATAGTCGCCCTTGTCTTCGTCCTTGTGGGGGAAGACGCCCCAATCCATCGCGGGATGATCTCCCATCGGTGCGGGAGGGATGAGTTTCTTCGACGGCTTTACCCCGACCGCCGGATTCGGTCCGCGCACCTGGAACTCGACCGGGCCCTCCGGAGCGGTCGCCCCCTGATTCGCCTTGCCCTTGCCCTTCCCTTTGCCTGCCGCACCCGGGGCCCCGCTGCCGGTGTGGAAGATCTTGCCGACGGCGAGCGTCTCGTATCCCGCGGCGGCGAAGTGCTGCGGCAACGAGACGCGATCCTCGAAGCCGGGCACG
Organism: Verrucomicrobiales bacterium; assembly: GCA_023253615.1. Taxonomy (GTDB): domain Bacteria; phylum Verrucomicrobiota; class Verrucomicrobiia; order Verrucomicrobiales; family DEV007; genus Arctic95D-9. The sequence goes on from JALRFZ010000236.1 coordinate 3,086, forward strand.
GTCCGGAACCAGGGTGACAATCCGTAGATCCCCGTCGTCGTCGGCCGCAGACCGATGAGCAGGCTGGTGCGCGAGGGATTGCAGAGCGGCGCGTTGCAGTGGGCGTTCAGGAAGGTCGTGCCCCGCTCCGCGAGCGCGTCGAGATGGGGCGTCTTCGCGAGAGGATGTCCGCCGAGGTGGCCGATCCAGTCGTTCTGGTCATCGATCGCGATGAAGAGGATGTTCGGCTTTTCGGCTTGGGCCGTCGAGGACAGCAGGCAAACCAAGAATAATGAAATCCGTGCGAAGACCGAACGGATCTCCGGAGGCAATTTCTCCCGTACGGAGCCAGAGCATCCGCGCACATCTGCGGACATCTGCGGACATCTGCGTAAAAGCGATCCCGAAAACGCAGATGAACGCGGATGAAACGCGGATTCCCGCAGATGAGGTGAGGACAAGGCGGAGGGTCTCGAAAATTTCATCATGGTGTTTTCACAGGGTTTTGCGGGAGGGGCGCGGCTTCAAAATCACCAGGATCGACCCATCCGGCGGCTTTCTTGTCGATCTGGCCGTTCAGGAAACGTTCGTAGAAATTCCGTGTCGCGTCGTTCGAGATCGGGTATTCGTCGAAGAGATGACCCTGACCAAACATCCGCGGATCGCCCTGCTCTTCGAGACGGGCGGTCATCTCGGCTTCGAGCTTCGCGGCGGTTGCTTCGTACTCGGGTGAAGCGGCGAGGTTCTTCACCGCATCAGGATCGCTGGCAAGGTCGTAGAGCTCCGCACCCGGACGCATCCCGAAATTCAACTGCCAGTGTGGATCGGAGCGGTCCTTGCGACCCGCTTCGAGCAGGAAGGTCTTCGTCGGGCTCGCATCGGTGTCGAGGTAGCCGGTCTCGGGATTGCCTGCCGGCCAACGCTCGGGCTCGTAGTTGCGGAGGAAGATGAAATCATCGCGGACGATTCCCCGGATCGGATAACCCCAGTCGTAAGGACGCCCGATGTCAGTGCGCTCTTTGCCGATGAGGACGAAGTCGCGCCATTCCTCGACGCGGCCGGAGCGCTCGCTCGTCAAAATCGGCCGCCAGCTGCGACCGGTGATCGCCACCATGCCCGACGTTTCCTGCGGGATCCCGGCCAGATCGAGGATCGTCGGCGCGAGATCGATGAAACTCACGAAATCCTCGACGACCCGCCCGGGCGTGACTATCCCCTTCGGCCAACGGATTGCGAGAGGGACGCGATTCGAATCGGGATAGGCGTATCCCTTGCCTCTCGGGAAAGGCATCCCGTGATCGGCGGTGACGATGACGACCGTGTTGTCAAGGAGACCGCGCTTCTCCAGTTCGCCCAACATCTGCACCAGATGCGAGTCGGTGTGCTCGACCTCGTAGGCGTAGTCGAGGAGGTCGTGCCGGATCGTTTCGTTATCGGGCCAGTAGGCGGGGACGCGGTCGATGTCCGAGAGTTTTTTGCCGCCCCTGTTCACGCCCGACTGGAACTCATAGCCCCGGTGCGGTTCCGTCGAGCCATACCAGAAGCACCAGGGTTTGCCCTCGGGAGCCGCCTCGAGGAAATCGACGAAGTTGGCCGCGTAGTCGTTCTTCGAGATACCGTTGGTTGCGGGCTCGAGCTTGCGGTTGTTGTAAGCGATCCCGGTGATGCGGCGGGGCTTGCCGGCGGCATCGTTGGCGATTCCCGGTCCCCAGCCCTTGCCGGTGATGCCCGTGTGCCAGCCCTGCTCCATCAACACCTCGGGCCAGCTTTTGAACTTGGGGGGAAACACCGACATGTGGTTCCCCGCCTCCTCGAGCTGCCAGGCATGACGTCCCGTCAGGACGATGGCCCGCGAGGGCGCGCATTTCGCCACCGGCGTGTAGGCTTTGGTGAAAAGCACGCCCTCCTTCGCGATCCGGTCGAAACCCGGCGTTTTCACCCAGGGCGTGCCGTAGACCCCGGCGTGGGCACCCCAATCATCGGCGATGGCGAAGAGGATGTTGGGCGGCGCGGGATCGGCAGCCTGCGTGTTCGTGGCGATCGGGAGAAAGGCCAGGATCGCCC
>JALRFZ010000246.1 GCA_023253615.1 Verrucomicrobiales bacterium
AGAAACAGCTTGCACAACCCATCCTAACTGAACCAACCTATCAATGCCGACCGCTACCCTGTTTTAACGATCTCTGGGACATCCCCTAACCATCGCGTTTGCGAGTTTCGGACATTCGGCAAAAAAGTTCTTCGCCTGAAATTCAGTTCCAAAATTGATTGCGTTCATCCAGCCCTGCACGTCGTCACCGTCTCCATCGTAGTAATATCCGCCTCCTGAAGCTGGGAAATACCGAACAAACTTTTTTTCTCTACTCATGGCATAAGTATTCAAACGGGCGCGATGGGACTTTGAAGACAGCTTACTGAATCACCATCTTAGGTTGATAGGCGAGGAAATGGGCGAATAATTCAAGCAATCGAGGTTGAAGGTGTGGGGCGCTACAAAAAATCGGGAAAGGAATCGAAGAAGCCCCTTACCGTTCCGAGCGAGTTTTCGGTTCGATGCGTCATGTTCCCTGCCCTTATGTTATTCAGCCACAAAAAACCGTGGCCGAATCTGATTCGTCCACAAATTCTTGTGGGCGAATCCGAGTTTGCCCGCCGAAGCCGTGGGGATCAAGCCGAAAGTGCCTGGGGCGACGCGATCCCGCTCTCATACCACTCGCCCAGTCGTCGCTCCGCCACTGGCCACCCCTCATTCGCTCACGCTCATGGCATCGGCCGCTCCCCACCCCCAAGAGCCGCAACCCCGGGCCCGACGAAAACGCGAAGCTGAAAACCCCCGATCCGGCGGACAAGAGTGTCCGCGCTCCTGCCTCACCGCTCACCGCTCACCCCTTCCCCAACTTCAACACCGCCTCGACCATGCCCGGGATGTCGTGATCCTTGGCCTCGAGGTCGACGGTGTAGCCGTTCTCTTCGACGGCCTCGCTCGTGACGGGTCCGATGCTGGCGATCTTGCAACCTTCAGGACTGGAGAGGCCGAGATCGAGGAAACACTCGACGGTGGAGGCGCTGGTGAAGGTGATGATGTCGGCTCCCTCCTCTTTGAACCGCTTCACGGCGCCGGTGGGGTCTTCGGTCTCGGGCACGGTCTGGTAGGCGATGGCTTCGTCGAGGATGACGCCGGCCTTGCCGAGGGTCTGGGAAATGACATCGCGCGCGCCCTTGGCCCGGACCCAGAGCATGGTGGTGTTTTCGATGGACCCGTAGTCATCGAGGAAGGCCTGGGCGAGGGCCTCGGCGACGTGCTTTTTGGGCATGAGGTCGACGGCGAGGTGGTATTCCTTCAACTTCGCGGCGGTGCCGGGTCCGACGGCGGCGATGCGGGCTCCGCCGATCTCGCGGGCGTCGTGGCGGATCTTGTAGAAGGCGTCGAAGAAGTACTCGACGGCATTGGGGCTGGTGAAGATGAGCCACTCGTAGGTGTGGGCATCGACGACCATGCGGGCGAACTCGCGCGCCTCCTCGCCCTGGGAGGGCTCGGTGCGGATGGTGGCCATCTCGAGGACGTCGGCACCGAGATCGCGGAGACGGCGGCTGAGGGCGCTGGCCTGGGTGCGGGTGCGGGTGACAACGACGCGCTTGCCGCGGAGGGGCCGCTCTTCGAACCAATTGAGCTTTTCACGGCAGTTCACGACGGTGCCGAAAACGGCGACGGCGGGGGCCTGGAAATTCTCGCGCCGGGCGATGTCGGCGATGGTGGCGAGGGTGCCGGTGATGGTGCGCTGCTGCCCGGTGGTGGCCCAGCGGACGAGGGCGACGGGCAGCTTGGGATCGCCGCCCTCCTTGAGAATGGCGGCGGTGATGATGGGAAGGCGCTCGACGCCCATGAGCATGACCTTCGTGCCCGGGGCCTTGGCGATCTGGGCGTATTCGAGGGAGGATTCCTCCTTGGTGGGATCCTCGTGGCCGGTGAAGATGGTGAGCTGGGTGCAGTGGCTGCGGTGGGTGACGGGGATGCCGGCGTAGGCGGGTCCGGCGATGGAGGAACTGATGCCGGGCACGATCTCGAAGGGGATGCCGGCGTCGCGGAGTTCTTCGGCCTCCTCGCCGCCGCGTCCGAAGATGAGGGGATCGCCGCCCTTCAGCCGGGTGACGATCTTGCCTTCCCTGGCCTTGTCGATGAGGAGCTGGTTGATGCCGCCCTGGGGGATGGCGTGGTCTTTCGATTTTTTGCCGGCGTAGATTTTCTCGGCCCCGGGCTTGGCCCAGAGGAGGAATTCGGCGTTGGAGAGGTAATCGTAGACGATGACGTCGGCCATCTCGATGCACTCCTTGCCGCGCAGGGTCATGAGGCCGGGATCGCCCGGGCCCGCGCCGACGAGGTAACAGATGCCGGTTCCGCTTTTTTTGCTCATGTCAGGATTTTCGGGAAAGTTTCAAGGCCAACAGGCGATCGGCGAGGGCGGTGGGATCCTCGGCGGGGCCGCTGACTTCGGCGACGAAGGGCTCGCCGGCGGGATCGGTCTCGTCGAAGACGCGCACGGCCATGGCGAGGGTGGCTCCGTCGTCCTCGAACCAGGTGCGGGCGCCGACAGGGGTCTGGCAGCCGGCTTTCAAGGCGGCGAGCCAGGCGCGCTCGGCGGTGACGCGGGTGAAGGTGGGGGCGTGGTTGATCCGGGCGAGGGCCTCGCGCACGGCGGTGTTTTCCCTCAGGATCTCGATGCCGACGGCTCCCTGGCCGGCGGCGGGCAGGAATTGCTCCTCATCGAGCTCGCGGGCATGGACGGTGGTGCCCTCGAACTCGAAGGTGCTCTGGCCGGGGGTGTAGATGCCGAGGCGCTCGAGTCCGGCGCGGGCGAGGAGGATGCCGTGCCATTCGCCGCGGGCGGCGTGATCGATGAGCTTGCGGATGCGGGTGGGCACGTTGCCGCGGATGTCGACCACGTTTACCTCCTGACAAAGCCACGAAAGCTGGCGGGCGCGGCGCACGGAGCTGGTGGCGATGGTGCGGCCGTGCAAGAGGGTCAGATCGGGCACCCAACCCTCTTCGATGGTGATGAGGATGTCGGGGGTCTCGGCGCGAGGGAGGGTGCAGCAGATCTCGAACTCGGGGGCGAGCTCGGTGGGCACGTCCTTCAGGCTGTGGACGGCGAAGTCGATCTCCTTCCGCAGGAGGGCTTCCTCGAGCTCTTTGGTGAAGATGCCTTTGTCGACGACGGCGTTTTCACCCTGGCTGAATTCGCTGAGCTTCAGATCGGGCCGTTTGTCGCCGATGGTCTGGATGACTTTCACCTCGCAGGTGATGCCGGCGGCGGCGAGGGCGTCGCGCGTCAGGGTGGCCTGGGCGAGGGCGAGCTCGCTGCCGCGCGTGCCGAGGAGGAAGGGCTGGCTCATGATTGGGGAAGGGGGCGGCCGGGGGTGTCGTTGCGCTTTCCGCCGGCCTCGGCGCGGTGGTGGCCCTCCGGCACGGGGGCGAGGGCCTCGATGCCTTTTTCGCGGAGGAAGACGGCGATGAGATCGCGGCAAACGGCGATCTGGCGCTCGCGCCGGGATTTGCCCTCGTTGGCGATCTGCTGGAGCTGGTCGATGTTGTAGAGGTAGACGTTGTCGATCTCGTTCACCTCTTCCTCGATGTCGCGCGGCACGGCGATGTCGATGAGGAAGAGGGAATGGCCGCGGCGGCGCTCCATGACGCGGCGGATGGCGCTGGCATGGACGACGGCGTGGGGCGCGGCGGTGGAGGAAACGATGATGTCGACGTGGTCGAGCTTGGTCTCCCAATCGTCGAAGCGGACGGCTTCGCCTTTCAGCTCGGAGGCGAGCTCGACGGCTTTGTCGTAGCTGCGGTTGGAGACGATGATGCTGCGCGCTCCCCGCGAGAGGAGGCTCTGGGCGGTGGTGCGGCTCATCTCGCCGGCGCCGATGATCATGACGCGGCAGTGGTCGAGCTTGCCGAAGATTTTCTCGGCGAGATCGACGGCGGCGGAGCCGACGGAGGTGGAACCCTGCTGGATGCTGGTGCCGGAGCGGACGAGTTTGCCGACGGAGAAGGATTGCTGGAAGAGTTTGTTCATCCGGCGCGCGGTGGTGCCGGTCTCCTGGGCGAGGGCGTAGGCCTTCTTGACCTGGCCGAAGATCTCGGTCTCGCCGAGGACCATGGAATCGAGGCCGCTGGCGACTTCGAAGAGGTGATGGGCGGCGGCCTCCCCGGCGTGGCGGTAGAACTCGACCTCGCCGCTGGCGACGGCAAAGTGGCTCTCGAGGTAGGCGACGAGTCGATCAAGGGCGGCGGCGGGATCGGCGGCACCTCCGTAGATCTCGACGCGGTTGCAGGTGGAGAGGACGACGGCCTCGTCGATACCCTCGACGCGGCAGATCTCGCCGAGATGTTCGGGCACATGATGCTCGGATATGGCGAGACGCTCCCGGATCTCAACCGGGGCGGTCTTGTGATTGACGCCGAGACAGAAAATGGACACCGGATCGGGGGAGGAAGGGGTTTTTGTCAGGATCAAAGCGCCGAGAGGGTGGCGAGGGCGAAACCGAAGGCGGCGATGGCGGAGAGGGAAAGGTGCTTGGGCGGCAGCCGTTTCCAGCCATGCACGGCAAGGAGGAGGGCGTAGACCAGCCAGACGGCTCCGGAAACGACGAGGTGCAGGATCGTGGGTTTCACCTGCATGTAGAAGGCGGCGACGATGCCGATGGTGAGCATGATGGTGCCGATGGCGAGCAAACGCACGAGGGCGATGGCGAGGTAGCGGATGGGCGGGAGGGAGTAAAAGAGTCGGCCGGGCTTGTGGCTCTTGAGCTGGCGGTCCTGCACGAGGTACATGACGCCGGCGATGCCGGCGAGGCCGAAGGCGCCATAGGCGAGCAGGGACATGGCGGCGTGGAGCTCGAGCCAGGGATCGAGGTGCGCGGGCGGGCGCGGACCGGGATCGCCAATGGCGAGGTAGACGATGGCGAAGAGCTGGAAGAGGAAGACGATGGGCATCGAGAAGACGCCGAGGAGGGAAAGGCGGAAGGCGCGCCCGAGGGCGAGGTAGAGGATGACGATGCTCCAACTGACGAAGACGAGGACTTCGGCTCCGTTGGTGATGGGGCAGCGCCCGTGCATCTCGCCGCGGACTTGGAGGAAGAGGCTCTGGAAAACGAGCCCGGTGATGGCGATGGGGATGTTCAGCCCGTGGGGGCGGTCCTCGTCACGACGCCACGAGACCGCGGCGAGGACGAATCCGCCGAGGAAGGCAAGGGTGGCGAGGATGAGGTAGAGATCGTCCATCGGAGGCCGCGGGGAACGCGGAGGGCGGTAAACCTAAGGTGCGGAGGCGGCTTTGCAAGGGTTTGGCGGGACGCAAGGGCGCTCAGACGAGGGCTCGGGCGACGAGTTCGGTGAGGCGGGCGAGGTCGGTGGCTGAGGTCTTCGCGACGAATCCGCGGGCGTGGGCGAAATGGACGTCGGCCTCATCGGCGATGCGGGTGAAATCGAGTCGGTCGCTGTCGTCGTGGCGGGAGAGCCCGAAGCCGGCCCCGCGACGATCGGGATAGATGAGACCGTCGATTTTCTCGCCGATCTGCTCGATGTAACGTCCGAGACCGGAGGACGGATCATCGGGCATGGGATCGGTGCGCGGCATGTAGAGGACTTTCACGCGGCTCCCCTCCCCCACGACTTCGAGGACGGTGGCGTGGGCGGCGACGTAATCGAGCCGCTCGCGCAGGGTGCGGAGGTACATGAAAAGATCCTCGCCGACCATGCGCATGACCTCCCAGACGGGATCGCCGGGCTCGAGCTCGCGTTTTTGGGCGAAGCGGCGCAGCAGGGTGATGTCGACGGGGGAATTGAGGCGATTGACGACGGAACGCTCGATGCCGAGCCAATCGGCGGTGGCGAAGGGGCCGCGCGAATCGAACCACTCGGTGGGCTCGAGCCACTCGCAGAAGGTGCGGGCATCCTCGTAGAGCCCGAGATGCTGAAGGACGAGGGAGAGGGAGCAGACGGGCTCGTGCTCGGCGGGGAACTGGTGGTGGTCGAAATTGCCGCGGGCGGGCTGGTGCTCGCCCCCGACATCGACGACGAGGATGCCGGGATCGTCGAGGTCGGCTGGCTCGGGATCACGTCGCCACACGGGCAGGATGTAGCGGGCGATGAGGAGACAGCAGGCGAGGAAGTCGTCTTTGTGGGCGCTGCCGGGATGGGTGAGGATGGCTTTCATGGTCGCTCCTTTCAAGCGTGCGGGGCTGGTGGGGCGGTGGTGGCGGCTTCGAGGATGGACTCGATGGCCTGGGTGACGCGCGAGGGCTCGATCCGCAGCATGCAGCGGTAATCGACTGGGCATTCGCGGAGGAAGCAGGGGCTGCAATCGGCTTTCTCCCGCACGACGCGGTGCCCCTGGCCGAGCGGGGCGGTCAAATCGGGATCGGTGGAGCCGAAAATGGCGACGGTCGGAACGCCGAGGGCGGCGGCGAGGTGCATGGTGCCGGTATCGTTCGTGGCGACGAGGTGGCAGGTGCGGAGCTCGTCGACGAGCCCGGCGATAGTGGTCTGGCCGGCGCGGTTGACGCGGGGCTGCCCGAGGAGGGCGGCGAGCTCGTCGCCGATGCCGCGCTCGGCGGGACTGCCGTAGATGGAGACACGCACGGTCATCCCGGGACGCCGCTCGCGGAGGAGGGCGACGGCCTCGGCATATCGCTCGACGGGGTAACGTTTCGCATTGCCGTATTCGGCCCCGGGACAGAGGCCGAGGTGGATTTCGCCCGGGTCCGCCGGGATCGGTGTCGGGGCCGGAGGGATGGCGAGGAGCTCGTCGTCGCCACCCATGGGGAGGCCGAGGGCGCGGACGAGATCAAGGTAGCGGTAGGCATCGTGGCGAGGCGCGGCGGGCGCGATCTCGGGCACGGCGAGCCGCAGGAGGAGACTCCGCTGGTGACCGGCGAAACCGGCGAGGCGGCGCACGCCGCCGAGGCGCAACTCGAGCGCGGAGCGGAAGGAATTCGGCAGGAGGAGTCCGGCATCGAAGGAGCCGTGGTCCCGGATGACGCGACCGACGGCAAAGGGCGAGAGGCCTTTGACAAAAGGGACGACGGCATCGACGACGTCGCAGGTCTGCCAGAGCGGGGCGAGATTTTCCCGGCAGGCGATGGTGAGATGCAGCCCGGGCCGGGCGCGTTTCAGGGCGCGGACCGCTGGCATGGCCATGCAGGCATCCCCGAGGGGATTCGGCGAGCGGACGATCCAGCGGGTCGGGGTGAGCCAAGGTGATCGGTCCGCGTTCGATGGGTCTCCGGCGGAGGTCATGGCTCGAAGGATCCGGCGGCTTGCCGGTGGAAATCTACCGTGTAGGCGGGAGAATCAGCGGATCTCACTGCTCCTTGGCCTTGCCGTCGGCCGGAGCCGGGGCGGGTGCCGGAGCCGGCGCAGCGGGTGCGGGAGTCTCGGCGGGTTTCGGAGTCTCGGCCGCGGGAGCGGGTGCCGGAGCCGGAGCGGCGGGAGCCGGAGTCTCGGCCTGGGGAGCGGCGGGGGCTGCCGGGGCAGGCGTCTCGGTCGCCGCAGGCGCGGGAGCCGGGGCAGGCGTCTCGGTCGCGGCGGTCGCGGGGGTCGCCGGAGCGGCGGGCTCGACGGAGATGTTCTCAAGCCCGGGAATGTTGGAAATCTCGGGGGGAAGACCGGGCAGCTCGGGCTTTTTCGCCTCGACCCCTTCGAGGACGTTGCTGGCGGCGGAAGCGCGGAACTCGCGGGTCTTCACCATGGCGAGACCGATCGCGGAAAAGAAAAAGAGAATGCCGAGCCAGGTCGTGAATTTCTGGAGGATGTCGGTCGTGTGCGCACCGAGGGCGGAATCGAGGGCACCGCCGCCAAAGGCCGCGCCGAGACCTTCCTGCTTGGGACGCTGGATCAGGACGACGAGCACCATCAGGATACTGACCGCGATGATGATCACCGTTAACAAAATGGATAAAATTGCCATGGGGCGGCGAATATGCGACACAGGTCTAGGCTTGTAAAGGGCCAGTATTCCGCGCCGACGTCGGCCGGCACTCCATGGCATGAGTGATCCCTCCAGCGACTCCGCCGAGATCGGAGGTACCGTCCAAGCAGTCGTTTTCCATAATGAGGAGAATGGCTACACGATCATGCAGGTGCAGGACGACCGATCCGGCCCGATCACGGTGAGGGGAAAACTCCCGGCGGCGGTGGCGGGAGAGCGCATCAAGGCCGTCGGCGCGTGGAAGAGCGACCGTCGTTTTGGCCGCCAGTTTGAGGCGACGCGGATCACGGCGGAGCCGCCTGCGACGCCGGAGGGCATCGTCCGATTTCTCGCGAGCGGTCTCATCGACGGGATCGGCCCGGCCTACGCCGAGCGCATCGTGGAGGCCTTCGGCAAGGACACATTCCGCGTCATCGAGGAGGAATCGCAGCGGCTCGAGGAGGTGCCGGGCATCGGGAAATCGCGGCGGCTGCGGATCAAGGAATCGTGGAAACGGCAGAAGTCGGTGCGCGACATCATGATTTTCCTTCACCTCCACGGTCTCTCGACGGCTCGGGCGCTGCGACTTTTCAAGACCTACGGTCAGGAGGCGGTGAACATCCTCCGCGCCGATCCCTACCGGCTCGCCCGCGACATCCCGGGTGTGGGCTTCAAGACGGCGGATGAAATCGCCCGCCAGATGGGTCAACCGGCGGAGTCGCCCCGACGCCTCGCCGCGGGGATCCTCCACGCGTTGGAGCAGGCGGAGCGGCAAGGGCACTGCGCCCTGCCACGACCGGCCTTGCTGGAAGAAGCGGGGCGTCTCCTGGAGACGGACGCTGACGCGCTGGAGATGCCTTTGAATCAACTGATCCTCGAAAGCCGGGTGGTGGTGGAAAGCAACGGCACGGAGATACTCGTGTTTTCGGCAGATCTCCATGCCGCGGAGGAGGCGGTGGCCAAATCGATCCGGACCTTGCTCGATCGGCCATCCTCGCTGCCGGCGCTCGATCCGGAGACGTCGATCGCATGGTTCGAACGGCATCATTCCTTGAAACTCTCGCCCGAGCAGGCGGAGGCGGTGCTGCGTGCGGCGAAGGAACGTTTTTTCGTGCTGACGGGCGGACCGGGGGTGGGCAAAACCACGATCCTCCGCGCCCTCATCGAGATCCTCGCGGCGAAGAAGGTGAATCCGGTGGTCTGCGCTCCGACGGGTCGGGCGGCGCGGCGGCTCTCGGAGAGCACGGGGCGCGAGGCCTTCACCCTGCACCGGGCGCTGGAGTATCAGCCTGCCGCGGGATTCGCGCGCAACCGCCACCGGCCCCTCGCGGGGGATCTTTTCATCGTGGACGAGGCCTCGATGATCGATCTGCGCCTGATGGCGACGTTTCTCGAAGCGGTGCCGGCGCACGCCCACGTCCTCCTCGTCGGGGATGCGGATCAGCTCCCCTCGGTGGGGCCGGGCAATGTTCTCGCCGATCTGATCGCGAGCGGGGTGGTGCCGGTGTCGCGCCTCACCCAC
>JALRFZ010000328.1 GCA_023253615.1 Verrucomicrobiales bacterium
AGCGCCTGCGGCAGCGTTTCGGGGAGAAACGCAAGAGCGGGGCGCGCCGGATGCGGGGCGCGGACTGGGGCGATCTGCGGGTGCTGCGCGATTTGCAGAAGGAGGTGATGGGAGGGTAGGCCATTCGGCAGGCTGGCTGGACCCGCAGGTGGATCCGAGATCCCGCCCTCCTCCCCTGATCATGAAGTCTCCGCCTTTTCGTCTTCCCCTGATCGCGCCCGGTCCCGGGCTTGCCATCCCGGGGCACTTTCGGGTTCTCTCAGAAGAATGACCCGCTTCATCATTTCCCTTTGTGCCGGACTTCTCCTTTTTCCAACCTTGCTGCGAAGTGAAGGATGGAAAGCCGGAGCCGCGTCGCTCGTGATCACGCCCGCCGATTCCCTCTGGATGGCTGGATATGGTTCGAGAACCGCTCCGGCAGAGGGAAAGGAGACCGATCTTTACGCCAAGGTGCTGCTGCTGGAAGATGCCGCCGGCAAAAAGGGATTGATCCTCACGCTGGATCTCGTGGGAGTCGACAGGGGCTTCGCCGCCCGGATCACCGACGCCCTGACGGAACAACTTGATCTTCCGCGCGAGTCGATCGCGATCTGTACCTCGCACACCCACAGCGGTCCTGTCGTGGCGGGAAACCTCGCCCCGCTGCACTACGAAAGCCTGCCAGTGGAGCAGCAGCAAAAACTCGACGCCTACGCCGACGACCTGCTCGCCAAGGTTGTCGCTCTGGCGACCGAGGCCTCGGCCGGGCTGGCTCCGGCGCGTCTCCAATGGGGGAGTGGAAAGTGCACTTTTGCGGTGAACCGTCGTGAGAACAAGGAACCGGAGGTGCCGGACCTGCGAGCCAAGGGACGTCTCGCGGGACCGAGCGACCACGACGTGCCCGTGTTATCGGTCCGGGATGTCGATGGCACGCTGAAGGCCGTGCTCTTCGGATATGCCTGCCACGCCACGGTGCTCTCCGGCCAGACCTGGAATGCCGATTATCCCGGCTATGCGCAGATGGAGTTGGAAAAGAAATTCCCCGGAGCGATCGCCCTTTTCTGGGCCGGTTGCGGAGGCGATCAGAATCCCGTCCCCCGGCGTGAGCTGCCTCTCGCGCAGACCTACGGCGCGGACCTCGCCGCCCGGGTCGGCGACGTCCTCCGCGCCCACATGCCGGAAGTGGCTCCCAGTCTCGCCTGTGCCTACCGTGAAATCGAGGCACCGCTCGATACCCTTCCCACGACCGAGGAGATCCGGGCGAACGCCCTTTCCACGAACCGCTTCGAAGTGGCGCGAGCCAAGTATCTGCTGAACCAGATCGAGAAAAAAGGTGGCCTCGCCGGCGCCTATCCCTACCCCGTCGGGGTCTGGACTCTGGGAGGAGAGATCGATTTCGTTTTTCTCGGCGGCGAGGTCGTGATCGACTACGCCCTCCGCCTGAAACGGGAACGCCGCGGCATCAGGACATGGGTGGCGGCCTACGCCAATGATGTCATGGCCTACATCCCTTCGTTGCGGGTCCTCGAGGAGGGCGGCTACGAAGGAGGAGGATCGAACGTCTATTACGGTTTGCCCTCGCTCTGGCATGAGTCGATCGAGGAGGTTGTGGTCAAGGGTGTCCATGAGACGGCCCCGGCAAAACCCTGACAAAACCACCCACCTTTTTTCGTTTTCACGAGGAATGAAGAACACACCCAGGCGGATGCAGCGCTTCCTGCTCAAGACGGCCCTGCCGGCGCTCGCATTTCTCGATGCCTCGCCGATCAGGGCTGACGATCCCGCCACGGCGGCGGGATATCCGGCGGATGTGAAAATCGTGCGCTACCCGGTGCCGGAAGACGGCAGCGAGCAGCCGACGCTTTTCTGGTCGCCCCGCCTCGGGCTGGGCCAAACCGCGCCGCTTCTGGTCGCCCTCCACACGTGGTCGGGCAACTATCTGCAGGCGGGAGGCGAGGTGAAGTATGCCGAATGGTGCCAACAGAACGGATGGATTTTCCTCCATCCTGATTTTCGTGGCCCGAACCGTACGCCGGCAGCCCTGGGATCCGACCTGATGATCGCGGACATCCGCGCGGCGGTGGCATGGGCGAAGGAAAACGCGCCGGTCGATGAGAGCCGCATCTACGCGATCGGCGTGTCCGGAGGAGGGCACGCCACCCAGTTGCTCGCCGGGCGCATGCCCGGAGTCTGGGCGGGCATTTCCTCCTGGTGCGGCATCGCCGACATCGCCGCGTGGCATGCGGAGACGACCGCGGCGGGACGACTGAACTACGCCGGACACATCGTCGGCGCGATCGGCGGGGAGCCCGATGCCAGCGAGACGACGATGGCGGAGGCGGCGCACCGATCTCCCCTGACCTGGCTCGAAAACGCGGATTCGGTGCCGCTCGATCTCAATCACGGGATCACCGACGGACGCAGCGGCAGCGTTCCCTTCACCCATTCGCTCCGGGCCTTCAATGCGGCGGTGCCCGAGCCGGCGCGGATCCCGGAGGCTTCGATCACGGCCTGGTATGCGGATCCATCGTCCCTGCCACGCGATCCGACACTTCGCGACGCCCTCTATGGCACCCATCCGCCGCTTTTCCGAAAGGTCCACGGCAACACCCGTGTGACGATCTTCGAGGGAGGACACGAGATCCTCCACGAAGCCGCCCTGAACTGGCTCGCCGCGCAGCGAAAGGGCGCACCGGTGGTCTGGTCGCCCCCGAAAACGGCGTCGCTCGAATCGACCGCGGCCGATCGCGAGAGCGGAAAATGACCCTGACATTGCGACAAGACCCTGTTGATTCATGCGCTCCACCCTCTTTCTTCGCGGCCTGTGCGTTGTCGCCCTCCTCTCCGCCCCGATCGTCATCCGGGCGGAATCGTTCTTTTTGAAGATGCGCTCGCAGGTGGAGGTGGCTCCCGGAGCGGGCCGCTGGCACACGATCACGAAACGCGCCGAATGGGACGCCTCGCGCACCGCGGTGATCATCTGCGACATGTGGGACGACCATTACTGCCGCAACTCGGCGCGCCGGGTCGCCGAGATGGCCCCGAGAATGAACGAGGTGGTGGCTCGCGCGCGGGCCGCCGGGGCGCTGATCATCCACTGTCCGAGCGGGTGCATGAACTTTTATGCGGAGACACCGCAGCGGAAACTCGCCCAGTCGGCCCCGAAACTGGGCACTTCGCTGCCTCTCGAAGGCTGGTGCCACCTCGATCCCGAGCGCGAGGGCGAACTGCCGGTGAAGATCGACCAGCCCTGCGACGACGCCGAGCCGCTCCGTCCCCGCATCCGCTTCTACAACCGCCAGATCGAGACGCTGGAGATCGCGCCGGAGGACGCTGTCGCGGAGATGTACGAGCCTTTCTACCTGATGAAATCGCGCGGGATCGAAAACGTGCTGGTGATGGGGGTACACACGAACTTCTGCGTGCTCGGCCGGCCCTTCGGAATCCGCCAGCTCGTCCGCCAGGGGATGCGGGTGGCGCTGGTCCGCGATCTCACCGATTCGATGTACAACCCGGCCGAGCCGCCTTTCGTGAATCATTTCACCGGCAACGATCTGATCCTTTCACACGTGGAGCGGCACTGGTGTCCAACGGTGACGAGCGGCGACATCCTCGGAGACGGTACGACTTATCGTTTCCCCGACGACCGGCGTCCCCACCTCGTCATCGTCATGGCGGAGGATGAATACCTCACCGGGGACACGCTGCCGGCCTTCGCCATCGCCGAGCTCGGACGCACCTTCAAACTGAGTTTCGTCCATGGCGACGCCGAGGTACGCGAGACCCTGCCGGGCGTGGAGGTGGTGAAGGAGGCGGAGCTGATCCTGCTCTCGGTGCGGCGGAGGAACCTGCCGCCCGAGCAGCTCGATCTCTTCCGCGCGCATGTCGCCGCCGGGAAGCCGCTCGTGGGGATCCGCACGGCGAGCCATCCATTCCACCAGCGCGACAAAGGGCCGGACCACGGTCTCGATGAATGGCGCGATTTCGATGCGGCCGTGCTCGGTGGGAACTACACGGGTCATCATGGCGGCGATCTCAAGACCTTCGCGAAGGTCGCCGAAGGAGTCGCACACCCCATCCTCGATCGCATCGCCCCGGAGGAATTCGCGACCTTCGGCTCTCTCTATCAAAACACTCCCTTGCCGGAGGATTGCACGGTGCTGGTAAACGGACGGGCCGCAGGGATCTCCCAAACCGAACCCGTCGCCTGGGTCCATACCGGACCGGGGGGAGGCCGGGTTTTCTACACCTCCCTCGGGCATCCGGGCGATTTCGAAGTGGCCGCCTTCCGCGCCCTGCTGCGCAACGCCGTCCATTGGGCCGCGGGGGACCTTCCCGTGATTGTCACTCCACGTCCATGAAAACGATTCCCATTCTGACGGCCCTCTGCGTTTGCTTTTCCTGTTTCGTTTTCGTCTCGCAGGGAGCTCCTCTCCCGGAACTGGGAAAGGTCGACATCAAGGGAACCGTGGCGCGCACCCAATGGACCCCCGCGAAAACGATCGCGGGCATTCCCGGTCTCTCGGGCAGCGCGGGACGCGATCGCACGATCCCGGCCCATCACCTCGCCGTATTGAAACCCTACGCGGGACCTGACGCGGAGCAGGCACGGCGGATGAACGCGTATCTCGGGGCGAAGATGCCCTCGGGCAAAGATCGCGGCCGTCCGCCGGCGCGGCTCTTGGTGAGGATCGAAAGCGAGGATCCCGGCCTTCTCAAGACCGGCATGAAAATCACCCTCACGGGCTACACCCTCTCCGGCGACGAGGGTGGGGTGTGGTCGCGGTTTGAGACGATCCGGCGCGTCCCATGACACCGGACCACCGCCCGCCGCGATCCGACGCCACTTTCTGACAATCCATGCGCGGGATCGGGGCAAGGGATGCACGGTGGGGGAATTTCCGGCTCGACCATCCGGGGAAAGCGGCCCATGCTTTTTCATGCCCATCGCCCATCACCCCCTGATCACCGAATTTCCCGAGCACCGCGACGCCATCCACACCCTGAAGGAGGAGAACGCGCACTTCCAAAAGTTGATGGATTCCTACGAGGAGGTCGACAAGGAGATCTTCCGCATGGAGGAAGGAATCGAAACGCCCGCAGACGATGTCCTGACCGAACTCAAAAAGCGCCGCCTCGACCTGAAGGACCAGATCGCGGAAATGCTCAGAGAGACGGAGGCGTCGGCCTGAATCCATTACCGAAGAGATGACCGAGGATCCGAACGAACGCTTTGAGCTGAAGGAACGCTTCGTATGGAAGTGGCATCCGCACGGATGGCTCACCGCGTTCGTCATCCTCGTCATCATCCTTCTCTTCCGCGCCTTTGCGAGATGAATCCAGAACAACTCCAGCACTACCGGACCCTCCTCGAAGCCCAGCTCGCCGGCTTGGTCTCGGCCAATCGCGAACATGAAGCGCTTCTGGACGAGAGCCGTACCACGGAAGACTTCACGGGGGCCGACCGTGCCTCGGATCTTGAGACGCTCGAGGTCGACAGCCTCGTCACCGAAAGCGAGAGGCGTCTCGCCTTCAAGATCCGCCATGCCCTCGAGCGCATCGACCTCGGCACCTACGGGCTCTGTGAAGCTTGCGGAGCCTCGATTGCAACGGCACGCCTCGATGCCAAACCGAGCGTCTCGCTTTGCCTGGCTTGCCAGGAAAAGCACGAGGCGGCGTGAGGTCGGTAATCAAGCACCACTCCCGTTGAGAGTGGACGGTTCGTGTCAGTTGTTCGACGGCTTCTCTTCCAAAAGCAGAACAAGGGCTTTCAGCGTCTTCTTTCTGCGTCGTTCTTGACGCGTGTAAAGAACCTGAACAGAGCAAGCAAGCCCAAGAAAGACGACCAAGAACTCTCGTCCGAAAAATGCAGCCGAGACGGCAAAGAGAGTAAAGATCACCCAGACGGGCCAATCCCTCCACTCTGACGACTCCACTTCGATTTGAAGCAATGCCAAGGCCTGCTCACGAGTGAGCCGGCTTGTCTTTTGTTGCTCGATGTCCTCTAGCATCGGAAGCCGTCGGTCATTCGAATGCCATTCCGGCTGAAGCCGAAGCCACATTGAGTCACTTGAAGGGATGCTCCTTCAGCAGCTCTTCCGTCGTGTAGAGCATGAGACGACCCGGCTGTGAATCGCGCACTTTCTTCACCTGTTCGGCGGAGATGGGATCGGCCTGGTTGCCGAAGCTGTTCCGCACGAAGGTCAGGACGTTGGCGATTTCCTCGTCCTTGAGCATGCCTCCGAAGGGCGTCATCGGGACCTGGCCGTCGTACTTCTTCCCATTCACCTCGAGCGGCCCCATCAGACCGTAGAGGGTCAGCTTGATGAGCCGGTCGGCATCCTCGGTGACCCAGCGGCTTTTCTCGATCGGAGGGAACGCCGGATCGAGTCCCTTGCCGGTCGGTTGGTGGCAGGTGACGCAGAGTCCCTCGCGGAAATAGATCTCTTGTCCGGCAAGGTACTGTTTCTTCGCGGCCTCACTGAGGTGGGAAGGCGCGGGAAGGACAGGATGCTCGGTCACTTCCTTTTCCGCCACCCCGGCGAGTCGATCCTTCGCGGTCTGGACGGCGTTCTTGCTCCAATCGTCGGTGGGCAGGGCCGCCGCGACTTCGACGATCTTCTTCGCTGCATTCGTATCGGGAATCCAAGAGGCGGCCACGGTCGCCTCGAGCCGGACGCGCCCCTCGGGATCGGACGCGGCTTTCTCAAGGAGGGCGGCGTGATCGGCGAGACGATGGTGCTGGTAGCGCACCACGCGGACCGCGGCGGCACGCACGCGGAAATCGGACGAGGCGAGCAGCTCGCGCAGCAGGGTCTCGTCCACGGCGTTCATCCCCCAGGTGACCCAGAGGGCTTCGAGGCGATGGTGTTCGAAACCGGGATCGGCTTTGTCGAGGGCGGCGACCCAGGTCTTCACCGCCGGCAGCACTTCCCCGACGGGATGGGTGCGCAAGGCCCGGCGACTGCGGTAGCGGGTGCGGTTTTCGGGGAGCTTCAGATTCTCAAGCAGCTCTCCAATGCTTGCCCCGGCGACCTTCGCGGGCTCGACGAGCGGACGCGCGGGATAGGTGATGCGATAGATGCGGCCGTGGACGTGGTCGCGCAGGGGATCACGGGCATTGTGCTGCATGTGCCCGATGAGGACGTTGTGCCAGTCGATCACGTAGAGCGAACCATCAGGCGCGAACTCGAGATCGACGGGACGGAAGTTGCCATCGGTCGAGGTGAGGAGATCATGACGGAAGGTCGTCTTGTAGCCGGTGCCTTCGTCCTCGATCTGGTGCTGTTTGATACCGAGGAATCCGATCGCGTTGCAGAGCACGATGTCGCCCTGCACTTCGTCGGGGAAGTGGCGCGAAGAGACGATCTCGAGCCCGGAGGTGGGCCGCACGCTCTGTCCCTTGGGCACGAGATCGGGTGTCGAGGGCGTCTTGCTGCCATAGGTGGACTTCACCGAGACGGGCAGCATCCAGTTCATGCTGGGTCCGGAGGTATGAAGGAAGAAATCCTGCCCCCATTTGTCGAAGACGGCACCCCAGGGATTCGGGATGGCGAGCTGGGCGGTGCGCTCGAGCTGGAAGCGCTGCGGGCTGAAACGGTAGAACCCGCCATCGACCGCACGCACCGGGCCATACGGGGTCTCGACGTTGGTGTGGAGGAAGACCCCCTCGCACATCATGAAAGCGCCGGAGGGATCGGCGGTGAAGGCGCTGATGGCATGGTGGGTGTCGTGGGTATCGAAGCCGCCCAGGATGATCTCGGTCGAGTCGGCCTTGTCATCGCCGTCGGTGTCACGGAGGAGGATGAGATTCGGCTCTTGCGAGACATAGACGCCCTCGGGGGCGAACTCGAAACCGATCGGCAGGTGGAGTTTGTCGGCGAAAACAGTCTCCTTGTCGGCCCGGCCGTCGCCGTCGGTATCCTCGTAGATGAGGAGTTTGTCATCAGGCAGCGCGTCGCCGGGACGATAGTGCGGATAGGTCGGCATCACCGCGACCCAGAGCCGGCCCTTGTCGTCGAAGGAGAGCTGCATCGGATTGGCGAGATTCGGGAACTCCTTTTCGGAAGCGAACAGTTTGACCTGATAACCTTCCGGCACGGTCAGGGATTTCTCGGCGGCCTCGCCGTAGAGGTATTCCGTGCTGCCGTTCTTCACGCTCGGCTGGTAATTCGTCGGCACGGGCGGCAGCGGGTGGGTCTTCGAATCATCAACGGCCAGCTCGGTCTTCTTTCCGGCGGCGACATCGTGGATGAGCTGATCGCGGAGGGCCGCCATCTCGCGGGTCTTTTTGACTTCGTCAGGATAGTTCTGCGGGCCGAAGGGATTGTAGCGCTGCCCGTGGGTGTGGACACCGTTGAGGATGTGATAGTCGCTGTTCCAGAACCAGTCCTTCTGTTTCACCGCTCCTTGGACGAGCCCGGGGTCGGCCGTGGATTTCCGGGGCGTCTCGCCGTAGAGCCCGTTCGCGAGGATCTCGGCGAGCTGGCGGTAACCGTCCTCGGTGGGGATGAACCCACCGGTGGTGAAGGGCTCTTCGGTCGTTTCGTAAAGGGCCTTGGTGGGATGGAAAAGATCGATGTAGGTGAGCTGGTGTTTCTTGGCCACCGTCTCCATCGCCGCGGCGTAGAGCGCGAGATTCGCATTCTCTTTTTCTCCCTTGGGCAGATCGCGTTTCGCGCTCTGGTCCTCGTAGGCGATCGGAGAGACGAGGACGAGCCGGGGTGCCGCCTCGCCGTTGTAGGCCTTCGAAAGGGTATGCTGGACGAAGGCATCGAGCTCGGCCTGGTAGTTCGCGACGGCATCGGCTCCGTCGAAGGATTCGTTGTAGCCGAAGAACGCGACGACGGTGTCGGCCTTCAGGTGGTGGAGCCACTGGTCGGGCGTGGGGAAGAAACCCTTGCCATTGTGGATGGTTTTGTCAGGATGGAATTTCTCGGCCCCGGGGAAGGCCCACTGCGAGACGCGCGACGGATGAGGACGGAAGCCGGGTGTGTCGCCGGGCCTGCCCATGTTGCGCAGGAAAAGGGCGGCGTCCGGGAAACGCAGATGCAGCTCGGTCTCGAGCCGGCTGTAGTAGACATCGCGCTCGGCAAGACCGTTGCCGATGAAAACGATGCGCTCGCCCTTCTCCGGAGCGGTCGCGGATTGCGGACGGGCCTTCGCCGCCGCCGGGGGATCGACCTCGGGAGCATGCGGAGCTCCGTCGCCGCTGTTGTCAGGGCGCTTCTTCTCCTCGGCTTTCGCGGCTTTTTCGGAAGCGCTCGGTGCCTTGGCCGCGGGAATCTTCAAATCCGAGGTCGCCGGGCTTTTGCCAAGGGCGTAGTCGGCGGGCTTGCGGTTCAGCTTTTTGTAATGATCACTGCCGAGTCCGGCGTAGAATGAAGGGGCGAAGGAATCGACGGGTTCGACATCGCCCTTGGCGGGCACGGTCCGACCGGTGAGGTGGAGCGACGCATTCACGATAAGGCGGCGCAGGTCTTCGTCAGAGAAATCGACCGAGGCACCGAGCGTCGTGCAGAAGGCCCGGCCCTTCGTCTTGCCGTCGGGCGCGGTGTATTCACGGAGCCAGGCGAGCGGCATCGGGGGATCGTTCTGCTTTCCGGCGACGGACTTGGACGCCGGATCGAGGGACTCGGTCACCTCGCCGCGGAGGAAGAGCGTCACCGCATGAGGATCGAGATTGGCGATGCCGTAGACATCGGTCGTCGCGAAGATCTCGCCGACGCCGCGCATGATCTCATGGGATCCGTTCGAGGTGACCGGGACGCTGCGGGTGCCCTCGACCTTGTGTTTGCCGTGGTGATTCACCCACTTTTCCCCGAGGATCTTCAGGCCGAACTCCGACCATTTGAAATCGCCGGTCGCGGCATCGCCCCGGAAGGCGTGGGTCGCGGTGCGGATGCCGATGACGGGCTTGCCCGCGTTGAGAAACTCCGCGAAATTCGCGATCTGGTCGTCGGGCAGTTGGCGGAAGCGCGTGCCGATGATCATGAGATCGGCGGTGTCGAGTTCCTCCGTGCCCGGGATGTTCTTCTGGAAGTTGGAATCGATGTAGCCGCCCTCGGGGTTGATCGCGAAGAGCACGACACAATCGAAGCCGTATTTCTGGCTGAGGATTTTGCCGAGCATGGGCATGGTCTCCTCGGTGCGGTATTCCTCGTCGCCCGACACGAGCACGATCTTTTTGCC
>JALRFZ010000402.1 GCA_023253615.1 Verrucomicrobiales bacterium
AGGGATCGAGTTCAACGGTGTTCATGATGTGGTGGATTGGGTTGGGTTGGCCTGTGAAAGCGTCCCCCATCGTGTACCCGCACCTTCGATCCGGCTATCGGACCAAGGTCGTAGGACCTTCGTCGGAGCGCCGGCCCCGGAATCAGGGATGGCGACCTCCACGCTCTCCGTGATGTCCGCTCTCCGGGGACGTTCCCTGCACCACCCGCGGTGGCCGGAATGCGTGCCCCGGAAGCCTTGCCCGGGAAACGCGCCATCCGGTATTCTCCTGTTTTCTCCACGAGGGAGCCGCCATGTCCCGTTCCAAGAGACTCATTGTCATCGCCTTCGCCCTTGCCGGACCGGTCCCGGCGGGACGTGCCGCCGACGACAAGGCCGCCCTCGCTTTTTTCGAATCGAAGATCCGCCCCGCCCTGGTGAAGCATTGCTACGAGTGCCATTCGGAAGACTCGAAAAAGCTCGGAGGCAAACTGCGCCTCGATACGAAGGAGATGACACTGAAAGGCGGCGAATCCGGTCCCGCCCTCGTCGCGGGCAAGCCTGAGGAATCGATCCTGATCCACGCGCTGAAATGGGAGGACAGTCTCGAGATGCCGCCGGACGAGCCGCTCTCTCCCGCCGTGATCGCCGACTTCGAAAAATGGATCGCGATGGGCGCGGCCGATCCGCGGACCGGACCACCCGTGCCGGTCTCGCCGCCGGCTGAGACGAAGACGACCCACTGGTCTTTCCAGCCGGTCCGGAATCCACCCGTGCCAACGGTGAAAAACGCGGAATGGCCGCGGTCGGAGGTCGATCGCTTTCTCCTCGCCGAGATCGAAAAGGCGGGACTCAAACCCACCGGCGACGCTTCGGCGGAGGTGCTGGTGCGCCGTTTGAGCTTCGACCTGACCGGGTTGGCTCCGTCGTACGACAGGGTTCAATCCTTTGTCGCCGATTTCAAAACGCGCGGGGACGCCGCCGTCGCCGATCTCGTCGATGAATGGCTCGCCTCACCGCACTTTGGCGAACGCTGGGGACGCCATTGGCTCGACGTCGCCCGCTACGGCGAGTCCAACGGCAACGACGGCCTCAGCCGCAATGCGACCTTTCCTCATGCGTGGCGTTATCGCGATTACGTCATCGACGCCTACAACGAGGACCGGCCCGTTGATGTCTTTGTCAGGGAGCAGATCGCGGGTGACCTCATGACCGCGAAGGACGATGCCGAACGCGACCGCCAGCTCGTCGCGACCGGATTCCTCGCTCTCGGCGCGAAGCCGGCCAAGGCGATGAACGAGAATTTCGACATGGATGTGATCGACGACCAGATCGCCGTGGTCGGATCGGGGATCCTGGGCATCAGCGTCGCCTGCGCCCGTTGTCATGATCACAAACACGATCCCATCCCGACGCGCGACTACTACGCTCTCGCCGGGATTTTCAAAAGCACCGAGACGATGTGGGGCATGGCCGCGCACGAGGGGCTCACCGCGCCTTCGACCGACCTGCATGTGCTCAAAACCGCACCGAAGTGGTCGCCGCCCGCGGGCTTCGTCGAGACCGTCGTGCCGATCCAGTCGGACACCGGCAAACCGAAGCCGATTCCGAAATCGAAATGGCCCGAAGGCACCCCTCTGGCGATGGGCGCGCGTGATCGTCCGGCTCCCGAGGATGCCCGCATCAACCTGAAGGGCGAGTCGACCAAACTCGGCGACCGGGTGCCGCGTGGCTTTCTCAGCGCCTGCGTCATGCCCGGTGAAAAGGTCGTGGAAAAGAGGAGCGACAGCGGACGTCTCGAGCTCGCCGAGTGGATCACGCGACCCGATCATCCGCTCACCGCGCGGGTCTACGTGAACCGCGTCTGGCAGCATCTCTTCGGAGATGGGCTCGTCGCCACGCCCGATGATTTCGGCATCTATGGAGCAAAGCCGACCCATCCCGGACTGCTCGATTTTCTCGCGACGCGATTCGTGAAGATGCACGGCTGGTCGACCAAGGCGCTCATCCGCGAACTCGTCCTGACGCGGACCTACCAGCTCGACAGCACGGCGGATCCCGAGCTGCTCGAGGCCGATCCTGACAATCGCCTCCTCACCCGTCACCTCCGCCGCCGCCTCGATGCCGAGGCGATCCGCGACCGTCTCCTCACTGCCTCGGGCCAGCTCGACCCGACCCGACCGGATGGGTCGGTGATCCGTCATCGCGACATCATGGTGCAGCTCGCGGGGAATCTGCACGAGCCGAGCCGGCATCGCAGCGTCTACCTCTGCTACCTCCGCAACTCTCCGCCACCCGAACTCGCGCCCTTCGACCTGCCCGATGCGCTCGGCGTCGCCGGCAAACGCGAGACGAGCGCCTCGCCCGCGCAGTCGCTCTTTTTCCTGAACAGCCCCATTGTGGTCGAACAATCGCGATTGCTCGCGCACAAGTTGATCACCCCCGGTCGCAGTGACGAAGCCATCGCCACCGACGCGATCCGCCGCATCTTTGCCCGCGATGCCCTCGATGGCGAGATCGCCCGCACCCTCAGCCTGGTCCGGGACGCGGACGCGCAATTGTCTGATCGCCAGCCGGATGCGAAACTAAGGCGTGAATGGGCCTGGGCCACCGCCTGCCAGGCCCTGCTGGCCACGAACGAGTTCCGATATGTCGATTGAGGGCTTCTCTGCTTTTTGCACCACGAATGGAACGAATGACACGAATTGCAGAAGCGCCCCGAACACGAGTCCCATTCGTTTGATTCGTTCCATTCGTGGTTCCCTCCCTTTTCCCATGAACCCGCACCTCACCCGCCGCTCGCTCCTCCGCTCCGCCTCCTGCGGCTTCGGTTACCTTGCCTTTTCGGCGCTTTGTCAGGAACGGGCCATCGCGGCTTCTTCCGACCTTTCCGCGAAGCTCGCCCGCTTCCCGGCCCGGGCGAAACGGGTCATCTTCCTCTGCATGAGCGGCGGCCCCGCCCAGCTCGACACCTTCGATTACAAACCACAGACCAGGACGGCGGGTTACCCCCACATTTAGCCGCCGTCCTGGACTATCTGAAGCGCAAGGGAAGCGCAACCCCTCGCCAAATCCAGCAAGCCAAGCTGGGGGCATTAACTAACACTGACCACAACAATTCCCAGAACATCCAGTTAATGCTAGACAGCTTGGTTTTTAGCGGCTATGCCCAGCCCCTGGAGGATGGCAGCTATGCCCCGTTGGGTGTTGGGCAACGCCCCCAGTAACGCAGCAACAGGGCTTCCAACGCCCCAACAAGCCCAACCAACACCCAACACCCAACGCCCAACACTGGAGAAACTAACAGAAAATGAAACACCCAAAAGTAAATCAAGCCATTGTTTTTATTGCCTATGGCATCGCCCTGGCCATTGGCTACCACAACGTTGAAATGACAGCAATAGGACTTGCGGTTGACCCTGAGAATATCGCCCCTATGGATTGGATGCTATCCGTAGGGATGGCTATGTTTGAGTTGGCCCTGAGCGGTGCCCTGACCACCCCTAGCTTCTGGCC
>JALRFZ010000403.1 GCA_023253615.1 Verrucomicrobiales bacterium
CGTTTCCACGCCAAGGACGACCCGGCGCTGCCGCTTGAGGTCTTTGTGCACGGCGCGCTCTGCGTCGCCTACAGCGGCCAGTGCCTGACCAGCGAGTCGCTGGGCCGGCGCAGTGCCAACCGCGGCGAGTGCGCCCAGGCCTGCCGCATGCCCTACGAACTCGTCGTCGATGGCGAAACCCGCGACCTCGGCGACCAGCGTTACCTCCTCTCTCCGCAGGACCTCGCGGGGATCGACCAGATTTCCGAACTGATCCGCATCGGGGTGACGAGTTTCAAGATCGAGGGCCGGCTGAAAACTCCCGAGTATGTCGCCGCGGTGACGCGGGCCTATCGCAAGGCGATCGATGCGGCCGAGTCGGGAGCTCCCCGCGAGGCCTCGCCCGAGGACCGCTACGAGCTCGAGATGGCCTTTTCCCGCGGTCTTTCGACGGGCTGGCTCGAGGGGATCGACAATCAGAAACTGGTCCATGCGCGCTTCGGGAAAAAACGTGGGGCTTTCGTGGGCCGAATCGACAAGGTGGGGAACGATTGGGTTGAGGTCAGCGGTGGCACCTGGGTGAAACCGGGCGATGGCATTGTCTTCGACACCGGCGGCAACACCGATCGCGAGCAGGGCGGGCGGGTCTACGAGGTGAAGGGACCGAGGCTGCTGCTCCAGCATGGCAAGATCGATTTCGCGAAGTTGAAACCGGGTCACCGCGTCTGGAAGACGGACGATCCGGCGCTGAACGCGGCGCTGCAGAGCAGCTACCAGCGCGAACAATTGCCCGCGCGGAAAATTCCGGTGCGCTGGTCGGTGCGGGGAGCCGCGGGCGAGCCGCTCGTGCTCGCCGATCCCGCCCATGGCGTCGAGGTGGCCTCGGCGATCCCGCTCGAGGTCGCGACGAACCGTCCTCTCACCGAGGAGGGATTGCGCGACCAGCTCGGCCGTCTCGGTGGCACGGTCTACGAACTCGCCGGACTCGAGGTGGTTTTGTCAGGGCCGGTGATCCTGCCGGTGAGCGAACTGAACCGCCTCCGCCGCGCCCTCGTCGAGCGCCTCGAGCAGGAGCGCCTCGGTGCCTACGGCCGTCGCCGCACCACCGCCCTCACCGTCTCCGATCTGCTTCCCCTTTCTCCGTGTTCCTCTGTGTCCTCAGTGCCCTCGGTGGTAACTCCCTCGCTCCGCATCCTCTGCCGCAACGAAGCCCAGGTCGACGCCGCGATCGCCTGCGGGATCGAGACGGTCTACGCCGACTTCGAGGACGTGCGCCGCTACAAGGATCTCGTCGCCCGCGTTCGTGAGACCTCTCCGGAGACGCGGCTCTATCTCGCCACGCCGCGCATCCAGAAGGCGGGAGAGAAGGGCCTTTTCCGCGTGGTCGAAAACGCGAAGCCTCACGGCGTCCTCGTCCGGAATCTCGGAGGCATCGGTCATTTCAAGGAGCGGGGTGAGCTCGCGATGGCGGGGGACTTCTCGCTGAATGTTGCCAATCCGATCACGGCGAAGCTCCTCGTCGAGCAAGGCCTCGAGAGCCTTACGATCTCCTATGACCTCAACATCTCGCAGGTGCTCGACCTCCTCGCGATGGCGCCGCCGGAGTGGTTCGAGCTGACCCTGCACCAGCACATGCCGATGTTTCACATGGAGCATTGCGTCTTCTGTACCTTCCTCTCGAAGGGCAAGGACTTCACTGACTGCGGGCGTCCCTGCGACACCCACGTCGTTCATCTCCGCGACCGGGTCGGACAATTGCACCGTCTCACCGCCGACGTGGGTTGCCGGAACACGCTCTTCAACGGCCGTTCCCAGAGCGGCGCGCGTTTTTTCAACGCGCTCCGCGACGCGGGGCTGCGGCGATTCCGGGTGGAGCTTTTGTATGAATGTCAGGACGAGGCGATGGAGACGATCCGCACCTATCAGGGACTGCTCCGCGGCGAGAATGACGGCGCGGCCCTCTTCTCCAAGCTGAAGGCCGAATCGCGACTCGGAGTGGTCGAAGGCACGCTGGAAGTGTAGCCCGGATTTCTCACGCCCATTCTGCCCCGGCCACCTCCTCGGGGCGTCTCACGACGAACGGGCATGAGAGATCCGGGCCTGCCCGATTGGCGTCAGGCGCTGCGGAAAAACGTTTTTTCCGCATGTGAACCGGCTCGCTCGACACGGGCAGGCGAAGGGGGGCGACGCTCCCTTCTTACAGCTCCAGGAAATTCTTCAAGATCGTCTTGCCCGAGGCCGTGAGGATCGACTCGGGGTGGAACTGCACGCCGTAGACCTTTTTTTCCTTGT
>JALRFZ010000536.1 GCA_023253615.1 Verrucomicrobiales bacterium
CGGTAAATGGTCTGTCCACCCCACCGAATACCGATCAACGATCACCGATTACTGAAACCATCGACCAACTTCTCGCCAGCACCGCCTACGGCCAACGCTGGGCGCGGCATTGGCTCGACGTGATCCGCTTCGCTGAGTCCAACGGCAAGGAGGCGAACCTGATCTACCCGCACGCGTGGCGCTATCGCGACTACGTCATCGACGCCTTCGACCGCGACCTGCCCTACGATCGTTTCCTGACGGAACAGCTCGCCGGAGACCTCCTGCCGGCGGAGAACGAGGCCGAACGCGCCCGGCTCCTCATCGCGACGGGTTTCCTCGCCTTGGGGCCGAAAAATCTCGCCGAGCAGAATCCCGCGCAGTTCGCCGCCGATGTCGCCGATGAGCAGATCGACGCGCTCTCCCGCGCCTTCCTTGCCACGTCGCTCGCCTGCGCCCGTTGTCACGATCACAAGGCCGATCCGGTGACGATGATGGATTATTATGCCCTCGCCGGGATCTTCAAGAGCACCGACACGCGCTACGGCACCTGGGTCGATTCAGAGAGCAACCGCGGCGGGAAGTTGATCCGCCTGCCCGAGCTGCCCGGTCAGCTCATTCCGAACCGATCGATCGCACCGGCCGAGTTGGAAAAGCTGAAGAACCAACTCGCCCAACTCGAAGCCGATGAAACAGCGGGTCGCGAAAAGGGCGAAAAGATGCGCCGCGAGGGCGTCGACATGCAGTCGCAGTTCAACGACATGCTCCGCGGGGCCTTGCGCATCCTCTGGACGCGCGGTCCCATCGTGGGCAAGCTCGAGACGGTCGACGAAAAGGGACGCGCCCTGCCGCTCGCGATGGGTGTGCTCGAGGCGGAAACGAAAGTCAATTCCCCGCGCTACGAGCGCGGAGAACTCGCTCATCCCGCCGAGGTCGTGCCCCGCGCCGTCCCCGCGCTCTACGGCCTGGCTTCCGAGGGACCGGTGGCACGCGAGGCGAGCGGACGCCTCGAAGTCGCGCAGTGGATCACCGATCCCGAACATCCCCTGACCGCGCGGGTGATGGTGAACCGCGTTTGGACTCATCTCTTCGGATCGGGGCTGGTCGAAACGGTCGATGACTTCGGCCGCACCGGCGCGCCGCCGAGTCATCCCGAATTGCTCGATCATCTCGCGGCGCGGTTCGTGGCGGAGGGTTGGTCGGTCAAGGCGCTCATCCGCGAGATCGTGAGTTCGCGCACCTATCAACAAGCCTCGACCTGGCGGGAGGAGGCGTTCTTGAAAGATCCCGACAACCGGCTCCTTTGGCGCCAGTCAAAACGCCGTCTCGATGCCGAATCCATGCGCGACGCGATGCTCGCGGCCTCGGGCGAACTCGATCTCTCACCCCGGCCCGGATCGCTCGTCGCGGAGCTGGACGTGCAATCCGCCGCGATGGTTCCCTTCAACCGGAAGATTCCCGAGGACCTCGATGGTTCGATGCATCGCTCCGTCTACCTGCCCGTGATGCGCGACCAGTTGCCAGACGTGCTCAGGCAATTCGACTTCGCCGAGCCGAGCCTCGTCACCGGCAAACGCGACGTCACGAACGTCCCGCCCCAGGCGCTCTACCTGATGAACAGCGACTTTGTCAGGGCGCGGGCGGTGGCTTTGGCGAAGCGGATAATGGAGGTGCCGGAGGAAGCCAGAATCGGCGAGACGTATCGACGCTGCCTCCATCGCGCCCCGGATGAGGCGGAATCCCAACTCGTGAAAGAGTTTCTGAACGCTCCGCTGCCGGACGGCACCGATCTCGCGAAGGAAGTGTAAGAACGCTGGCAGGACCTCTGTCAGGCCCTGCTCGCGAGCGCGGATTTCCGGATGATCGATTGATGGCGCGAACGAACGTTTCCACACCACCCCGTGACCCATGACCCCTGCACCCTTCTCCCGACGCTCCTTCCTCGAACAATCCGCGCTCGGCGCGGGTTGGCTCGCGTTCTCGGCCCTCGCCGCGAAGCGCTCGATGGCCTCGGTCAACGCGAGCGGTCTCGCTCCACGCGATCCGCATTTTCCGGCGCGGGCGAAGCATGTCATTTTCCTGACGATGCGGGGCGGACCCTCGCATGTCGATCTGCTCGACGAGAAACCGGCGCTCATCAAACACTCGGGAAAAACCTCGACCACCGGACGAGACTCGGCCGGGGCGAAGCTGCTCGGGCCGGTGCATCCCTTCGCGAGCTACGGAAAATCCGGACTGCGGATCTCCAGCCTGCTTCCGGGCATCGGCGCACATGCCGACGACCTTTGTATCCTCAATTCCCTGCATACCGATGTACCGAACCACTCGCCCGCTTTCGTGCAGATGCACACGGGCAGCTTCCAGTTCGTGCGTCCCTCGCTGGGTGCGTGGACGGTCTACGGGCTCGGCAGTGAAAACGAGAACCTGCCAGGCTTCGTCACGCTCAATCCCCCGGCCGGCGACGGGGGAGCGCGGAACTACGGCAGCGCCTTCCTTCCCAGCGTCTGCCAGGGCACGCGCCTCGGCGGTGGTCAGTTGCCGGGACTTTACGCCGCCTTTCTCAAACAACAGGAGGCGCCCGGTCCGCCGATGCGGAACATCGCCAATCCTGATCGAAGCTCCGCGGAACAGCGACGCCAACTCGATCTCCTGATAGGGCTGAACGAGCGACGCCTCGCCCGCGAACCGCACCAGCCCGAGGTCGAGGGCATGATCGAGTCGTTTGAACTCGCTTTCCGCATGCAGAGTGAAGTGCCCGGGGTGCTCGATCTGAAGGAAGAGTCCGCCGAAACGATGGCGCTCTACGGGATCGGCAAGGGCGAGGATCTCTTCGCCCGCCAGTGTCTCCTCGCCCGGCGTCTCGTCGAGGCGGGGGTGCGTTTCGTCGAGATCGCCTCACCCGAAGGCTGGGATCACCACGCCCTCATTTCCCAGCAGCTTCCCAAGGCCTGTGCCACCGTCGACACGGCGGTCGGGGGCCTGCTGACCGACCTGAAGCGGCGCGGACTACTCCAGGACACGCTCGTGATCTGGGGCGGGGAATTCGGTCGCACACCTTACGCGCCCGGTCTCGATGGGCGCGACCACAACCACAAGGGCTTTTCCCTCTGGATGGCCGGAGGCGGGGTGAAGGGCGGGATCAACCACGGCGCCACCGACGAGATCGGTTACGAGGCGGTGGAAAATCCCATGCACATCCGCGACTGGCACGCCACTGTGCTGCATCTGTTAGGACTCGATCACCAGCGGCTCACCTACAACTACGGCGGCCGGAATTTCCGGCTCACGGAGACGGGTGGGGAGGTGGCGAAGGAGATCTTGGCTTGAAGCGGGAGAAGGTGGTTGCGGCTTCAGCCGCGATTCCCGCTCGTATCTTCGGCTGAAGCCGACGGCAAATTCTTAAACGCCGGAAAAGATCAGCCACCACCCAATCGCGAGAGCGAAACAGAATAGAATCAGGAAGTTGAGCCCGCTTTTGCTACGCTCCGCGTGATAACGTCGACGCTCCGCGTGGGAGAGGGTTTGTTTTTTCACGCTCCGCTTCGATCCAGAGCGATCGGGTGGAGGGATCACGCCTTCGTGCTTCATCCGCTCGCGATGGAGCTGTTCGGCGGTCTTTTTCGCGAGGAAGTTCTCAATGGCCCCGATCTGGGCATTGAGTTGATAGACCTGCCCGACGAGATCCTCACTCTTGGCCCGTTTTTTCGGCTTGGCTGACTTCAGCGCGGGAGAATCCAGAATGTCCTTCTTCTGGGAGGGAGCGGGTCGGCGACGGCGGTTTTTCGGCTTCCGGGAAAAGAGGCTCATTTCAAAACAGAGGCTGTGCAGGGAAAAAACGACGGCTCACCCGGGACGAGACATGCCCGGGCAGGCGGAGGTGGACCGGAACAGCCTCAGAAAAAGAGGATGCAGATCACCGCGATGACGGCGAAGCCGACGAAGGGGAGAGAAAAGGCGAAGCCGCTCTTCAACCAATAGGTGAAGTCGCCACGCTTGCCGCCATAGGTCGGAGATCCGGCCGGCCGGGGCATCGCGGCGACCTTCGCACCGAAGAAGCCGCCTTTCTTCCCGAAGGAATTGATCATGGGAAGGATTCCGTCGATCTCGTCTTCGGCCGACTCGATGTAGCCGAGGGCGCGGGCGAGTTCCGCCTTGCGGTCGGCACGGCTCCAGAGTTCGGGACGGAGGGCGTTGATGTTCGCGAGGTGGGCCTCGAGCTTTTCGTGGGCGGCCTGGCAATCCTCGGCGATGCGCTGGGCTTCGGTGGTCTCGCGCTCGAGGATGGAGATGTAGCGGTTCAGCTCTTCGCAGACTTCGGTGCGGCCGGTCTTGAAAAGCTGCTCTTTCTTGGTGAGTTCCTCCAATTCCGCGGCCTGGCGTTTGATCTGCTCTTCCTGCTGGCGGAGCTCACGGAGCTTGTCCTGCGCTGCCTGATACTCGTCGTCGAGGTCGTCGGTGTAGGGAGTGACGGCCTTGAACTGCTGGGGATCGAACTGGAGATCGAGATCCCGGTCGCCGTCTTCGTCGAAGAAAAAAGGTTTGAGTTCGGCTGCTGCGGACATGGTGTGAGAGGTGAATTGTTAAAATTAACCTCTATTAATATTATGAATTGGTTAGAATTTCCAGTCTTTTCAGCTTCTTTTGAGAAAAAAAGAGCGGTGCGAGGGTCACGATGAGGGTGAGGGTGAGGATCGTGGCGATGCCCCAGCGGGCCGCTGGCGCGAGATACCACCCGGGATCGACGGCATTGTCGCGGAAAACATCCCATCGCAGCCAGGCCAGGAGGAGGATGAAGGTGAGGATGTAAATGAAGCTCCCGACAAGGCAGAGCGTGCCTCCGAAGCCGCTGACGATCTTGGCGGCGTTCGACTCGCGGAGATTGGGAAAGATCACCCCGAGCCCGACGGCGAGCCCGTTCAGACCGATCGCGAGCAGGGCGATGGCGGCCGCAAAGAAAGTCGTGTCGGCGAATCCGAGGCGCAGATTGTAGCCGCCGATGAAGAGAATGCCGATGACGATGAGTCCGCTGCAGAGCGTGCTCGTTACAAATTTTTGCCAGACAATCGCCGGCAGCTTCAGGGGGGACATCGCGAGGATCCAGAGGCGGCGTCCCTCGAGGCTGAATTGGGGGAAGACGAAACGGGTCGTCAGGGTGGAAAGGGCGAGTGCGCAGACCGAGAGATTGAGAAAGGCGACGAGGTAGAGGTCGCGGGGCTGGCCGAGATCGCCGTTCATCTTGCGGAGCCCGGTCGAATAGAGGGCGAGCAGCCCGAAAACAACGGAGAACTGGACCCACTGGGCCGGTTCTCGGAAGAAGGTGAGGAAATCCTTTCGCGAGATCGCGGCGAGGGGTCGTCCGATGAGGCGGGCGAGCGGGGACGGGCGCGGGTAGAGTCGGGCGAGCCGTTCCCGGTCGGAGCCCCGGCTGCGGTCGCGGCGGAGGGCTGAGACGGCGGAGTGCTGGAGCGAGAGATTCCAGGATCGGTAGAACCAGCGGTCTCCCGCGAGGACGAGGAGAAGCACGGCGAAGAGGCTGTGGCTGACCAAGAGGGTCGGATAGAGCCACGAACCCTGTCGGAAAGGGCGCGTCCAGTCCACGACCGAGCCCGCCAGCCAGGTGCTCGGCACGGCGCGGTTCACGGCGATGCCGGTGTGGTGGAGGACACGTTGGAAGGTGAGGGCCGAGCCGAG
>JALRFZ010000639.1 GCA_023253615.1 Verrucomicrobiales bacterium
GATGGTGACGCCGGTGGCGGCCTTGATATCGGCGGCGATGGCCTCGCACTTGTCGAGGCTGCGGCTCGCGAGCCAGATTTCCCCGAAGGTCGCGGCGTCCTGCGCGCATTTGCGGGCGACGACGTTGCCGACGCCCCCGGCCCCGATGATGACGGTTTTCTGCATAGGAAGAGGTTACGTGACGGAACGCCGGAATGCTCCGACCCCCGGGGGGAAAGTCAAAGAAATTTCTCGCCACTCCTGACCCCGAGCCTCTCCAAACTAAACAAACAGCTCCCGGATCGCGGTGCCCCGGTCGACGATGGGGACGGGGCGGTCGCCGTCGAAGAGATCTTTTTGATAATCGATCCCGAGCGCGTGGTAGATCGTGGCATGCCAGTCGGGGACCGAGATGGGCCGCTCCACCGCGACCTTCGAGGCTTCATCAGTGACGCCGATCGCGCCTTTGTGGGCGAGACCGCCCCCGGCCATGAGCACGGAGAAGACCGACCCCTGGTGCCCGCGTCCGCCGCCGGCGTCGAATTCCGAAGGGCGTCCGAACTCGCCGGCGACGCAGATGAGGGTCTTGTCGAGCAGTCCGTGCGAATCGAGATCGTCCATGAGGGCGCTGAGCGCCTGATCGAGACCGCGGATCAACTCGTGCTGTTTCACCTGGCCGTCGTTGTGGGTGTCCCAGCCGGTGCCGTTGGTGAAATTCAGGTTGTCGAGGATCTCGACGAAACGCACGCCTTGTTGGAGGAGGCGTCGGCCGAGAAGGCAGCGTTGGCCGAACTCCGCCCCATAGCGCTCGCGGAGGGCGGCGGGCTCGGATTCCAGGTCGAAGGCCTTGGCAAAATCCCCGCTCGCCAGACTCGCGCTTTCCTCGATGAGGGTGTCATAGGCGAGCACGGGATCGGCTTCGTCGCGCGTTTCGCGGGCGGTCTCCCGGACCTGGGCGAGCAACCCGTCGCGGCGGGCTTGGCGTGCCTCGGTGATGCCGGGGGCGCGGGTCAATCCGGCGGGGCCTTTTTCCGTGTCGAGGAGGTAGAGGTAGTTGTGTTTCGCCCCGAGGAATCCGGAGCCGCGCGAGACGCTTGGATATCCGGCGAGGATGTAAGCGGGCACGCCTTCTTGTCCCGCTCCGAGTTCGTGCGAGACGACGGCACCGAGCGACGGATAAACGACGGTGCCGCTGACAGGGCGGCCGGTGTGCATGAAATTGACCGCCGCGGCATGTTCATCGATGACGTCATGGGTGACGGTGCGCAGGACGGTGGCGCGGTCCATGCGTTTGGCGAGCTCGGGGAGATGCTCGCAGATCTGCACGCCCGGCACGACGGTGTCGATCGCCGGATAGGCGCTGCCGGCCTTGCGCGTCTTCGGATCGCCGAGCGGTTTCGGGTCGAAGGTATCGACCTGGGCCGGTCCTCCGCCGAGCCAGAGGAGGATGCAATGCTCGGCCTTGCCCTTGGGGAAATCGGGCTTCGCACCGGCGGCCAGGAGAGGCTCGATGCCGCCGAGCGCGGCGAGAGAGGCGGAGTGTTGGAGGAACTGGCGGCGTTTCATGGGGGAAGGGGACATGGGGCACGAGTCACGGGTAGAGTAGAAGCGGCGTCCCGCCGCTTGCGCTGGGATCACGGCACAAACGCCATCTCGGGCGAGTTCACGAGCGCCCAGACGGCGTCTTCCATCCGTTCGCGCCAGTCCGCCTTGACCCATTCGGTGGGGGCGGGGCCTTCGTAGGCTTTGGCTTCGAGGCGGGCGGAGATCTCGTTGGCCTCGACACTGAGGTGATTGGTCCAGCTCACTTCACGGACTTCGGGCAGGTAGGGCAGCTTGAGGAAATCGGGACGGGCGGTGGCGAGCCGATCGTCGAAACCGGGTTGGAGCATGGTCAGGAAGGCGGCGCGTTCCTCGTCGGTCGGCCGGCGCGTGAGATACCGCAGAAAGAGATCCTCCACGAGCGCCTCCGCGCTTTCCGCCCCGATGGCGAGCCCGGTGAGGTCGCTGTGATCGCTGAGCCGTGTCACCCAAAGCCCGAAGAGCCCGTTCGCGAGCATGCCGGGCTGGATCACGTTGGCTTCGTTGAGGCGCTCGGTGACGGGCTCGGCCCGTTCGCCACGCCAGCCGTTCGCGCTCATCACGGTGAGAATGGAATCGGCGTTCGGCAGGGTGAGGCTGGGGCGGTCGCGGTCGCTCGCGGTGGAGACCATTTCCCAGGCGCGGTCGGGGAAACCGAGATTCAGGAAATTCTGCGCGGCGAAGATGCCCTCGACATCGAAGGTGAGTTCCTCGCTGTAGTTCGGCACGCCGGAGGCGCTGAGGAGGGAGTCGACGAGCTGCTCGGCGCTGAAGCGCTGCCGCAACGGCGCCTCGAAGAAGCGTTCGTCGGGCGTCGCGGTGCGGACGAATCGCGCCTCGCGGCGGAAGGCCTCGGTGTTGAGAATGAGCCGGGAGAGCGCGCGCAGGTCATAGCCCGAGGCGACGAACTCGCGCGCGAGCCAATCGAGCAGCGCGGGATGACTCGGGGCGTTCCCCTCCCAGTCATCGACCGGCTCGACGAATCCTTCGCCAAAGTAGCGTTTCCAGACCCGGTTCACGAGGACGCGGGCGAAACGATCGTTCTCGGGGCGCACGATCTCCCAGGCGACATCGACCGGCTCCCCGGCGGTTTCGGCCTTGATCATGCCGGGGAAGGGCCACTTCGGAGCCACCGCGGTGCCGGGTTGCAGGGTGACTTTCACGATGGAGTCGGCCTTGCCCTCGCGTTGGAAGAACTCCGGCGGCACCGTGGAGGTCTTCGGCAGGGTCACCGGCTTGCCTTCGAGGAGGGCGGCGAGGGAAAAGAGGTCCTCCTGTTTGGTGGAATGATAGGGCGAATCGTGGCAGCGAGCGCATTTCATCTCCACCCCGAGGAAAGCGGTGCCGACGATGTGGGCCTTCGCCGCCATGGGCACGTCGTTCTCGGCGGCACGTGAGAATCCGCCCGCTCCGCCTCCGTGGATGCTGCCCTCGAAGGCGACGAGATCGGCGACAAACCGGTCCATCGGCTTGCCGTCGAGAAGGGCCTCGTGCAGCCAGTAGCGGAAGGGCCCCGAGTTGTTCAGGACCGGCTTCACGAGACGCGGATTCTCGGCGAGGACATCCTGCCAGTAGCTGACCCAGTGGTCGGCGTGCCGGGGATCCGCGAGGAGGGCATCGACGGTGGTGGCGACTCGCGTCCCCGAGGGCAGGGCGAGGAAGGCGCGGGCCTCGTCGGGCGTCGGCAGCACGCCGACGGTGTGGAGGTAAAGACGGCGCAGCACCGCGAGATCCTCCGCGACCGGCGGCACGGCGGCGATGGCGCCCTCCTTCACCCATGGCGCGCCGTCGGCGATCCATTGGCGGGTCTTCGCGACCTGATCGGGGGTGAAACCGTGGCCTTTTGGTGGCATCACTTCGTCCTTGTCATTGGTGGTGAGCCGGTAGATCAGCTCGCTCTCGTCCGGCTTTCCGGGAATGACGGCGGCGAGGCCGGATTCGCCCATTCCGAGCGC
>JALRFZ010000618.1 GCA_023253615.1 Verrucomicrobiales bacterium
ACCTTTTACCTTTTACCTTCCCACCTTTTACCGGGGCGAAAGCTCCGCTTTCGCCCCCCCCATGCGCCTCTCCCTCAACGCCTCGACCATCAAACCCACCCCGCTGCTCGAAAAGATCCGCGTCGCGGGCGAGGCGGGTTATCACGGCATCGAACTCTGGGCCGTCGAACTCTACGAGCATGTCGGCCGCGGCGGCGAAATCTCCGAGGTCGAAAAAGCTCTCGCCGATCACGGCCTCACCGTGCCTTGTTTCATCGCCGTGCGGAATTGGGGCGAGACCTCCGGCTGGGAATACAAACTCGCGATGGACGAGGCACGACGTCGCTTCGAACTCGCCGCCCGCCTCGGAGCCCCGCTCATGGTCTGCACGCCGCCGATGGAGCGACCGGGCATTGCGGGACTCGCGCAGGGCTACCGCGATCTCCTCCAGATCGGTCGCGAGACCGGAGTCCGCGCCGTGCTCGAATACATCAGCTTTTTCGCCAGCCTCAATCACGTCGCCGACACCGTCGCCGTGTTGGATGAATGCGGCGAACCCGACGCCTGCCTCATCCTCGACGCCTTCCACAACTGGAATAATCAAACCACCTTCGACGACCTCCGCGCCCTGCCGCTCGAGCGCGTCGCCCATTACCACATCGACGATGCCGCCCCGGGTATCCCGAGCGGTTCCCAGAAAGATCCCGACCGCGTCATGATCGGCGACGGCGTCATCGATCTGCCCGCCGAACTCGCGATCCTGAAAGAAAAAGGTTACGACCGCTGGCTCAGCCTCGAGCTTTTCAATGCGGAATGGTGGGCGAAGGACCCCATGGAAACCGCGAAGATCGGGATCGAAAGAATGCGCTCGCTTTGCGAGGGGGCGGGGATCGTGGTGGAGTCGTAACGGAATGGGAACCGTTCCGGCGGATCAAGGACGAGCGACACTCCCAACCCCGCTCGTAAAGAGTAGGCTTCAATAAATCGACCCCGTGTCCGCGGCGGACCGGGGCGATCTGCTGGTGCTGTGGGATTTGCATAAGGATGTGATGGGGACTTGGGATCAGCCCGGAGTGGCCCCCTCCCGCTGCCCGTCAATCTAAATCCGCCGGTTTCACCCCGCGAAAACGTCCTCGCCTCGGAGGTCAAAGCATGGCAGGATTCCTGTCGCTGTGAGTTTCCTCTTTCCGCTCTATCTCCTCGGTGCGGCCGCTATCGCGGTGCCGATCCTGTTGCACTTGAGGAGGCGGCCGCCGAAGGAGCACGTCGAGTTCAGCTCGCTCATGTTCCTTGAGAAAACGCCCGAGCGGGTCACGCGCCGGACGCGGCTCGAGCAACTCCTCTTGCTCGCCTTGCGCTGCCTCGCGATCCTGCTTCTCGCCTTCGCCTTCGGCCGTCCTTTCCTTGAATCGATTCGTTTGCCCTCGGAGGAAAGCACCCTCACCCGCGCGGTCATCCTCGTCGACCGCAGTGCCACGATGCGCCGCGACGGCTTGCGCGAGGCCGCGGCGAAGGCCGCCCGCGAAGCCGCGGAGCGCTATGGATCCGGAGCCGAGGTCGCCCTTGCCCTCTTCGACGAGCGCTTCGACCTCACCGCCGACCTGCCCGCCCTCGCCGGACTCGATCCCGGGGCCCGCGCCAGCGCGGTCGAGGCCCTGCTCGCGGACGAAAAACACCAGCCCACCTGGCTCGGCACCGATCTCGGGGCGGCCATGACCCAGGCCGCGAACCTCCTCCTCTCCGCCGACGCGACCCGGCCCGCCGACGCACGCGAGATCGTCCTCATCGGCGATTTCCAGACCGGGGCGAAACGCGAGTTGCTCCAGGAAAATCCCTGGCCCGAGGAAGTGAAGGTGCG
This sequence comes from Verrucomicrobiales bacterium, assembly GCA_023253615.1. Classification (GTDB taxonomy): domain Bacteria; phylum Verrucomicrobiota; class Verrucomicrobiia; order Verrucomicrobiales; family DEV007; genus Arctic95D-9. The sequence continues at coordinate 1,838 of JALRFZ010000618.1, forward strand.
CTGCATCCCGCTCACCACCCCGGAGCGCGGAAACGTCTCCCTCACCCTCGCCGCGACGCCGCCGCGATCGAACATCAACGAGGCCGAAGTCTACCGCGTCCGGATCATGAACTCCGCCGAGTCCGCCTCGGCGAACCTGACCCTCGGGTGGAAGGGTCACCCTGACACGAACACCGAAATCCTCGTCGCGCCCGGCACGAGCCGCATCGTCACCTCCTCCCCGCGACCCGCCGGAGCCGAACGCGGCACCTTGATCGTCAGCGGCGACACCCATCCCTTTGACAACGAAGTCCACGTCGCCCCGGTCCAACCGCGTCCCCTGCGGGTGCGGTTTCTCGGCAAAGAGAGCGACGCCGAGAGCGCCGGATCACCGCTCTTCTACCTGCGGCGCGCCCTCCAGCCGACCCCGGCCCTGCAGCCGATCGTGAGCAGTTCGGAATCGGTCGAAGGCCTCGACCCGAACGCCACCGAGATCGTCGTCGCGCCCGGACCGTGGGATGCCGCCGCCGGAGCGGCCCTGCGCCAGTTTGCCGAAAAGGGCGGCCTCGTCCTCGCCCTGCCTTCGTCCGAGACGACCACGGAGGCCTTCGCCGCCCTGACCGGACGCGATGACTGGAAACTCTCCGAGGCGGACGTCGATGACTTCTCCCTCCTCGCCGATCTCGATTTCGACCACCCCGTCCTCGAGCCCTTCGCCCGTGCCCAGATCCGCGACTTCACGAAGATCCGTTTCTGGAAGCACCGCACGCTCGCCCTGGGGGAAACGCCCGTCGGCGAAGGCACGCGCGTCCTCGCCACCTTCGACGGAGAAACGCCCGCCCTTCTTGAGCACCGCGTCGGCGAGGGGGCCGTCTTCGCCTTCCTCGCAGGCTGGCGGCCCGAGGAAAGCCAGCTCGCGCTCTCCTCGAAATTCGTCCCGCTGCTGTTCTCGATCTTCGACCATGCCGGCTACAGCATCCGCTCGGCCCCGACCGTCTATGTCGGCGAAACAAATTACCCGGCCCCGGGGTTCTATGAAGAGCCGCAGGAAGGCGGAGCGGCGCGCCTCGTTTCGGTGAATCTCGACCCGTCCGAAGGGCGCACCGATCCCTTCGACCCGCGCGTCGAATTCGCCGCCCTCGGCATCCCGCTGCTCGAGGATTCCGCCGCCCCGGCCCCGGAATTGAGTGCGGCACAGAAGTTGCGGGTCGAATCCGAACAGAAAGAAGCCCAGCAGAAACTTTGGAAATGGCTCGTCTTCGCCGCCCTCCTCGTATTGATCCTCGAGACCTGGCTCGCGGGACGACGGGCCGCCGCAAGTGTTCCGTTTTCAGAAGCCAGCGCCAAGCCAACCACGTGAACGCGCAAGTGCCCGAACTGAAAACTGATCACTGAAAACTGACAACCTTCCTTCTGACATGATCACCAAACTCCTCGATCCCTGCCTCGGACCGGTCATTGCCGCGGAGAAGCGATTGAAACGCAGGCAGCTCGTCATCGCCGTCCTCGCGATCGGGGCGATCGGGTGCGCCGTCCTCGCCGCGCTCGCGCTTTTCGCCGCGTGGTGGTCTTGGCCGCTTGTCCTTGGATTCTTCGGCCTCCTCTGCCTCGCCTCGGCGATCGGATTCGTCCGCATCGACCGCAGCACGCCCGACCTGCGCGAACTGGCCCGCCGCATCGAGGAAAAACATCCCGACCTGCGCGCCGCCCTCCTTGCCGCGATGGACCAGAAGCCCGGACCGGACGGCGGCCTGAGCTTCCTCCAGCGCAAACTCCTCGGCGAGATCTCCGAGCACGCGGTCCGCAACCATTGGGTACGCCGCGTTTCCGAGAAACGCCTCTTCGCCGCCGGATGGGGACAGTTCCTCGCCCTCGCCGCATTCGTCGCCTCGCTCTGGTTCCTCCTCGGCGAAGCCCCGCTTGGCAGGGCTCCCGGAAAAACCGGCACCGGTGTCATCGCCGAAACGCCCGAGAGCAAACCCGCCATCGAGATCCGCGTCACCCCCGGCGACGTCGAGATCGAGAAAGGCTCGCGTCTCGTCATCGAGGCCGCCTTCACCGGACGCGCCCCCGCAGCCGCGACCCTGGTCCACCGCCACGCCGGCGGCGAGACGAAGATCCCCATGCAGGTCGGTCTCGACGACAAGGTCTTCTCCACGATGTTGCCCAAGGTCGACACCGACGGCCGTTATCTCATCGCGTTCGAGACCGCGTCTTCCGACGAATATGGCATCACCGTCTTCGAATACCCCGAGCTGCTCCAGGCCGATGCCGTCGTCACCCCGCCCGCGTATCTCGGCGGCGAAACGGAAACGATCGCCGACACCCGGAAGATCACGGTGATGGAAGGATCGAAGGTCGAATGGCGCCTGCGTGTCAACAAGCCCGTCTCCGCCGCCGAACTCTTCAGCGAGGAAGGCGAGATCCTGACATTGACACCAGACTCCGCCGATCCCACCCTGCTCCTCGCCAGCCACGTCCCGGAAGTGACGAGGAAATACCGCGTCCATCTCGTCGACGAGAAGGAACGTTCCAACCAGCGTCCGCCGTGGCTCACCGTGAACGTGAAGGAAAACGTGCCGCCGAAGCTGAAGTTGACCTTCCCCGGCCGCGACTTTGACGTCTCCGCCGTGCAGGAACTGCCGCTCGAGGCCGAGGTCTGGGATGATGTCGAGGTCCTCCGCACCGGCATGAGTTATCAATTCCGCGGTGAGGAGACCGAGGCGGTTCTCAACGACGAGCCCCTCGCCGGCAGCGCCAAACATCCCCTTTCCACGCTCATCGACATCGAGAAGCTCGGTGCGAAGGAGCGCGACCTCGTCACCTATTTCTTCTGGGCCGAAGACAAGGACAAGGATGGCAAGGTGCGCCGCACGATGAGCGACCAGTTTTTCGCCGAGGTCCGTCTCTTCGAGGAGATCGTGCGGGAAGGTACCGCCGGGGGCGGCCAAGGGGGCACGCCCCCTGGCGGCGAGTCCGCCGAGCTCATCCGCATCCAGAAAGATGTCATCAACGCCGCCTGGAAACTGGCACGTGATCACCAGGCCGGGAAGCCTTTCGAGTCGTACGCCGAAGACGTCGGAGTCGTCTCCGAGTCGCAGAACGTCGTCATCGCCAAGACCGACGAGGCCCTCACCAAGGTCGAAGATGCCGAGGTCCGCACCGCCCTTGAGACGGCGAAGCAGCATATGATCGAAGCCGCGGCCGAATTCGCTTCCGTCACCGAGAAGAAGGACGGCGAACTCCTCGTCGTCGCGATGGGCAGCGCGAAGGATGCCTATGCCGAACTCCTGAAGGCCCGGGCCCGGGAAACGGAGATCTCGATGTCGCGCAGCCAATCCCCGAGTGCCTCGCAGTCACAGCAGGAACAGCAGCGCAACATGAACCTCGAGCTCGAGCAGAAGGAGCTCAAATACGAGGAGCAGTCCGCGGCCCAGGATCCCGCCCAGACCGCCGAGCAGCAGGAGAACCTCGCCGTTCTCAACCGTCTCAAGGATCTCGCGCGCCGCCAGGAGGCCATCGCCGAGAAGATGAAGGAGCTTGAGAACCAGCTCCAGAAAGCGAACGCGGAGGAGAAAGCCGAGATCGAGCGTCAGCTCAAGCGGCTCCAGGAAGAGCAGCGCGAGCTCCTCCGCGAGATGGACGACCTCGCCGAGCGCATGGATTCCGAGGAAAATCGCGCCAACATGTCCGAGGAGCGCGAGAAGCTCGACGAAACGCGCGAGAACGTGCAGGAGACCGCCGAGAAACTCGAGTCAGGCGAACTGACCCAGGCCGCCAACGCCGCGACCCGCGCGAGCGAACAGCTCGAGGAGATGAAGGAGGAATTCCGCGAGAAAACCTCGCGGCAGTTCGCCAACGAGATGAAGGGCCTCCGCGACGCGACCCGCGAATTGGCGGAAAGTCAGGAAGCACTAGGCGAACAGATCGAGAAACTCGCGGAGAGCCCGGCCGACGATCCCTTCACCACCGAAAAACAGCTCGAGCGCGGTCAACTCGCCCAGTCCATCGCCGAACAGTCGCAGAAACTTTCCGAGGTGCTCGAGAGCATGAAGAACCTCAGCGAACAGGCCGAGCCGACCGAGCCCATCCTCTCCGACGCCCTCTACGAGGCCGTCCGCAATGCCAACACCCAGCAGGTGCAGGAGTCCCTCGACGAGGCCCGCGACATGGCCTTCTACAACCGCGCCGACCAGGCCAAGACCTCCGAGGAAGCCGCCGCCCGCGGCATCGAGGAATTGAAGAACAGCGTCGAGAAGGCCGCCGAGAAGATCCTCGGCAACGAAGCCGACGCCCTCCGTCTCGCCCGCAACGAACTCGACAAACTGATCGAGGAAACCAAAGCCGAAACCGAACGCCTCGGCGGCCAGGAAGGGACCGAAGAGGGTCAGGCGAAAGACCCGACAGGGTCAGGCGAGGCTGGAACCGATCCCAGCAAGCCGGGTGAGCCACAAGCGGGTGACGGGAGGGAAAAGGGCCTCGCCGAAAGCGGTAAGGAGAAAGGCAAAGGCAAGGGTGAAGGCCAGGAGCCCGGCGAACCCGGCGAGGGTGAATCCCGGCAGGCTTCCACCGAAAAGGGGAAGGGCAAAGGAAAGGGCGAAACTCCCGGCGAAGGTGAGGGCGAAGGTGAAACGCCCTCCGAGTCCCTCGCCGAAAATGGCAAAGCCAAGGGCAAGGGCAAAGGAAAAGGTGAGGGAGAAGGCGAAGGGGAATCCCCCGCCGAAGGCCAGGCCGAAAACGGCAAAGGCAAGGGGAAGGACAAAGGAAAAGGTGAGGGAGAAGGCGAAAGCGAATCTCCCGCCGAAGGCCAGGCCGAGAACGGAAAGGGCAAAGGAAAAGGCCAGGGGCAAGGCGAAGGTGAATCGCCCGATCCGAATGTGACCGAAGGGCAGGGGGAAGGACAAGGTCAGGGACAAAGCCCGCGCCAGCTGGCCTCCGGCCGTGGCACCAGCGGCGGCGGAGGCGCGATGAACAACGGCGGCGACGACCGCAACGAGGGCCTGCCCACCGGGCCGCTCGGGAGCCCGCTCTTCTTCGACGACAGCTCCGAGGAACGACGTCCCGGTCCCATCACGGGCGAGGACTACGAGCAATGGGCCGACCGTCTCGGCAATCTCGAGGAAATGCTGCCCGACGAGGATCTCCGCAATTCCGTCGCGCAAGTTCGTGACGACGCGCGGGCGATGCGCATCGACTACCGCCGCGACGATCTCCCGCCCGGTGCCGCAACGATCAACCAGCGCATCACCGAACCCCTCGTCGAACTGCGCCAGCGCATCAGCGAGGAACTCGCCAAGCTGAACCGCGAAAACCCCGTCGCCCCGATCGACCGCGACCCCGTCCCGAGCGAATTCCGCGATCTCGTGCGGCGTTATTACGAAGAACTGGGGGCCGGGAATTGAATTCGATCCTGATGAATCTCCCTCTTCTCCGCGGCAGCGCCTGTAGCCGGCCTCATCGAGGCCGGTCGTTTCGCGTCCCGGGCACGCAGTCCGCCTCCTCCGGGGTCAATGACCCCGGCCACAAGACCTCCGCCGCCGCATGATGGTTCCGACGCTCTCCAACATCACCTTCGCCAACCAATCCTGGGCGTGGGTCGCCCTGCTCTTCGGAGCGGGGGCGATTCTCGTGCTCGTCCTCACCTACCGGCATTCC
>JALRFZ010000665.1 GCA_023253615.1 Verrucomicrobiales bacterium
GCCCTGTCCTGACAAACTCCTCCAAAACCGGCGGAGGCGCCGCGACCTCGCGGATCACGAGCGTGCCCGCCGCGATGTCGCCGATGCGCTGGCACCGTTTCGTGACAAAACAGGTCGCTCCTCCGAGCAGGTAGAAGGTCGAAGGCATCATGTCGATGATGCGGAAGAGATTGCGGATCACGACCTGCTTGAAGCCGAGGGCGAGTCCGCGTTCGTCGATGACGCGCAGGCCCATGACGCGCTTGCCGAGGGTGCGGCCCGACCAGAGCCATTCCGTCGCCATGCCGTAGCCGATCGAGATCACGAACTGCATCACGATCATCGCGCCCGAGCCGAAGTCCGAAAGCACGCGCCCCAGCACCGGCACCGCCGACGCGGCGACCCCGAGGGCGCCGACGACCTGGCCGAGCACCATCGTGATCGCCGTCACCACCGCCACGTCGATGGCGAGGGCGAGGCAGCGGCTGAAAGGGCTCGCCACCGGCACCTCGAAGGTGACCCCTTCCGGCGTGCGCACCGTGAGCGTGGTGGTCTTCGACGGCATCAGGCGGGAGAAGTGGTTTTGTCAGGCGAGCGGCGGCCGCAGAGCGAGAGATAGAGGATCAGTCCGGTGAGCTGCACCGCGCCGACGCCGATCTTCCACGGGTAGAAGCGCGGATCGTGGTATTGCGAGAGGAAGGATTCGATGATCCCCGCCCAGATCAGCAGCAGCGCGGCTCCGCCGATGAGGGTGAGGAGATCGCCGCGGATGCGCGCGAAGCGCTCGCGCAGGCGCAGATTCGTGCCCCAGCCGAACATCGTGCGGGCGATCACGAGCCCCGCCTGGCCGCCGATGAAGATCGCCGGGAGCTCGAAGGATCCGTGCGGCAGGAGCCAGGCCGTGAGGAAGGTGCCCTGGCCGTCCGTCACGTAATCGAAGATCACCACGCCGATGAGGGTGCCGTTGTAAAAGAGCAGCACGAAGGTGAAGATCCCCCAGAGGAAGCCCGTCACCATCGTCAGGATCGTCACCTTCGTGTTGTGGGTCATGAGCTGCGCCGAGAAGGCGTGGCGGCCCTGGAAGGCGTCGAAGTCCTGCTTTTCCTCGCGCTCCACCCGCTTCGATGGTTTTTCGTTGAGGTGGGAGAACTGCGGCGGGATGAAGTCGGCCTTCGACTGGTAGTTCACCTTCAGGGCCGCGGCTCCGAAGGCGGCGCCGATCCAGAAGGTGCCGCAGGAAAGGGCGAAGGCGATCCAATGGCGGCGGAAGGTCGCCGGAAAGGTCCGGGCCAGCCATTGCCAGGGGCGGAAGGGGACCTTCTCGCCGCCATCCTCGTGCAGCCGGCTGTAGGCACGCGCGACGAGCCGCTCGAGGAAGCGGGTCGTCTCCGCCTCGCCCGCGAAGGTCTTCAGTTTGACGAGGTCCGAGGAGGTGCGCTGGTAGAGGTAGTGGAAACGCTGCGCCTCGTCGAGGGGAGGGCGGCGGTCGGGCTGGTTCTCCTGCAAACGGAGCAACTCCGCCAATTCGTCCCAGTAGGTCCGCTCCCGGGCAATGAATTTTTCCACATCGAGAATCACGGTGGGGGATTATGGGGGAAGGGAAGGGCGAGCGCAAGTCGGGCCTTGGAACGATCTCCTTACTTCTCATACTCCTACTCCTACTCATACTCAAAACCGAACGTCCCTCGCCGCCCGCTGAGTGTGAGTAGGAGGTAAGAGTAGGAGTAAGAGGTTTCACCAGGCGTAACCAACCGACAAACCCGGGGTTGACTCCCCGCCTGCTCCTCTGTCATCCTTTCCGCCATGTCCCTCATCCCTCTCCTCACCCGGATCTCGAAGCAAAGCGGCTGCGCCGATGCGCTGCGCTGCGAGGCCGTGCTCGCCGAGGCCGCCTCGCGCCGGGTTTCCCTCGTCGATGCGCTGTATGACGCCGGGTTGGTCGATGAGGAATCCTTCGCCCGCCAGCTCGCGGAAGAGGCCGGGCTCGATTTCCAGGCGGATTCCGAGCTCGATCTGACGAGCGCCTTGCACCGGCGTTTCCCTGCCAAAATCGCCCTCCGCCACCGGCTCCTCCCGGCCCGCATCGACGAGGACGGGGTCTGTCTGATGACCTACGATCCCTTCGACCTCGAGGCCCGCCAAGCGGTGGGGCGGGAGATGGCGACGCCCGTCTCGTGGGTCGTCGGCACCCGTTACCGCATCCTCGAAGGTCTCCGGCAGGGATATGGCGTCGGGGCCGAGCAATTCGACGAACTCCTCGAAGGCCGCGACCCCGCCGCGGCCGACGATTTCGAGCAGGAGGTGACCCAGCTCGACGAAGAGGAGGAAGAGGCCTCGGTGATGAATTTCGTGAACCAGATCTTCCGCGAGGCTTTGCGGGAGCGGGCCACCGACATCCACATCGAGCCTCTCGAAAAGAGCCTGCGCATCCGCTACCGCATCGACGGCGCCCTCCAGGAAGTGGCCGTGCCGCCCGACATCCGGGCGCTCCAGGCCTCGCTCATTTCCCGCCTCAAGATCATGGCCCAGCTCGATATCGCCGAGCGACGTCTGCCGCAGGACGGGCGCATCAATCTCGAACTCGACGGCGCGCCCGTCGATGTGCGGGTCGCGACGATTCCCTCGGTCAATGGCGAGAGCGTCAGCCTCCGTCTCCTCACCCGTCAGAATTTCGACATGTCCATGCTCGGTCTCGACGAGCAGACCACGCAGACGATCGAGGGGCTGCTGCGCCAGCCGAACGGCATCATCCTCGTCACCGGTCCGACCGGATCGGGGAAATCAACGACGCTCTACACCTTCCTGAAGCGTCTCAACACGAAGGAGACCCGCATCGTCACGGTCGAGGATCCCGTCGAGAACCGCCTCGACGGGGTCGTGCAGATCGCGATCAAGCCCGAGATCGGCCTCACCTTCGCGAGCGGGTTGCGCAGCATCCTGCGCGGCGATCCGAACATCATCATGGTCGGGGAAATGCGCGATCTCGAGACCACCGAGATCGCCATCCGCGGGGCCCTCACCGGTCACCTCGTTTTCAGCACGCTCCACACGAACGATGCCGTCTCCGGCATCACCCGTCTCCTCGACATGGGGATCGAGCCCTTCCTCATCGCCTCTTCCGTGCGCGGCTTCCTCGCCCAGCGCCTCGTGCGCCGGCTCTGCGAGCAGTGCAAACGGCCCGCCCATGATCTCGAGGATTCCTACCTCGCCGAGATCGGCTTCCCCCTCGAAAAGAAGGCCGGCATTCACGAAGCCGTCGGTTGCCGCGCCTGCCGCAACACGGGCTACCGCGGCCGGATGTCCATCCTCGAGATCTGTCTGATCGACGCGGCCATGTCCGAGCTCATCACCACCCACGGCACCTACGCCCAGTTGAAGGATCAGGCCACCCGCAACGGCATGCGGTCACTCCGCGAATACGGCTGGGGAAAGGTGGCGTCCGGAGAGACGACGATCGAGGAAGTGCTCAGCAACGTGGGGCATTGAGGGGGGGCTCATGCGCTCCCGCCTCCGGGAGTTACACGAAAGGACGGCACTTGAGATCCCATTGCTGCTGCGCTACTCTCGACCATGATCACCGAGGACGAGATCCGGGAACTCCCCAAACTGGAGAAACTGAGGCTGATGGAATTTCTCTGGTCCGATCTTTCCGCTAACAACGGGGACATTGATTCACCATCGTGGCATGGTGATGTTCTCAGGGAAACCGCGAAACGGGTGCAAGGAGGTACCGAGATCCCAATCGACTTTTCGTCCGCCAAGGAGATCCTGCGCAGCGAGCGGAGATGATCATCAGGATTCTTCCCTCCGCTCTCGATGATTTGCGTTCGGGCTGGCGGTTTTATGGGAGCCAGCAGGAAGGGTTGGGGGATGATTTTCAGGACACGCTTTTTTCCGACATGGAATCGTTGGTTCTCTATGCGGGGATCCAGAGGATGGTTTACGGCTATCATCGGCTCCTCTCCAAGCGATTCCCTTACGCCGTCTACTACCGTTTTGAAAATGAGGACCAAATCCTGATTTACCGGGTCCTCGATATGAGGCGCGATCCCAGGGGGATCTCCGATGATCTTGTGAACGATTGAGCGTGGCACTATTCGGCCGGGTCTTTTTCGATCGTATCGATCTCTTCCTCCGCCGCGCCCCAGCTCCGATCCTTCGGTCCGCGGTTCCGGTAACGCATCACGCCGGCGCCAACGAGCACGAGCAGTCCGATGATCCCACCCACGACGATGCCGGAGGCGGATGGGGTTTTTGTCAGGATCGGAAAGGTCCGTGCCGTCATGGCATCGGCGAGGACGATGGCATCGTTTCCGGCGGGTTCGAAAAATCCTTCCGGATGCGCCACGAGCACGGCGCTGAACGCGGCGCCGTCGGCGGGGATGGGAAAATGGCCTTCGCGGTATCCGCCTTCGCCGTCGATTTCCTGCCAGCAGCGCAGTTCGATCGTCCTGGCTCCGCGGAGAAGGGCTTGGCCGGATTCCACCCGGTCGATTTCGACCTTCAGCCTCAGATAAAAGAGAGCGGAGCGCACCTTGCGATGCACGATCATCCGCGAATCGGAGACGCGCCCGGCGAGGGTCACGGTCTCCACCTCCACGGCCCGCAGTGGGGGCGCGGTGGCGAGGATGACGAGGGCGATGAGAAACGCTCTCATGCGAGGGAGTGTTCGTGTTTCTCCCGACACGCCGGGCCGCAATAGAGACCGATCGACCCCCGGCACGTGGGGCAGACGAAGATCTGCTCGTTGCATTCGGGCAGGCGGCAGTTTCCGTAGTGTGGCTGCTCGGCGCCACAGTGGCGGCAGTGCGAGATGACGCGCCGGGTCTCGGTGTGGTTCACCTCCACGCCGACGCGCTCGTCAAAGACGTAGCAGAGCCCCTCGAAGTCGCGCCCCCGCACCTCGGGATCCTTCCCGTAGGTGACGATGCCTCCCTCGAGTTGAAAGACCTGGTCGAATCCCTCCTTGCGCAGATAACCCGAGAGCTTTTCACACCGGATCCCGCCCGTGCAGTAGGTGAGGAGTTTTTTCCCGCGCAGTTCGTCGGTGTGCTCACGGAGCCATCCGGGAAAGTCGCGGAAATTCCCGATCGGGGGACAAATCGCGCCTTTGAAACGGCCGAGTTCCGCCTCGTAGAGATTGCGTCCATCGATCACGACGGCATCGGGATCCTGCATCGCTTCGAGGAACTCCTTCGGGGAAAGGCGTTCGCCGGTGAGCTCGTTCGGGTCGATGTCGGCCTCGCCGGGCAGACCGAGGGTGACGATCTCGGGACGCAATTTCACGGCCAGTTTGGGAAAGACGTGCCCCTCGGCGGGATCGATTTTGAATACGATATCGGCGGTGAGCGGGTCGGCGCGAAGGGCGGCCATGTAGGCCTCGGTCGAGGACGTCTCGCCCGAGACGGTGCCGTTGATGCCTTCCTCGCCGATGAGGATGCGTCCGCGCAGCCCGAGCGATTCACAAAGAGCACGGTGGCGATCCGTGTACTCCGCGGCCTCCGGAATGCGGACGTAGCGGTAGTAGAGCAAGACCTGGAAGGGAGGAGCGGCGACAGAATTCACGGAGCACCATAGCGGAGATCCGGAGCAGGCTCAAGGTGCGTGAGGTCAGTCCAGGAGGTTGATATTTTGGATAATATAAATCATTTCCAATAAAATTCGCGTTATCGAGAATCAAAAGCTGGACTTTTGGCTGCCCTTTGCTTGAATCGCTACGTGAGCACGCTCGGATTGAGTCTGCGGGAACGCGTTTGCAGCCGGATCCTGTTTTACGTCCTCGTCTTTTCGACGATGGCGATGCTCAACCGCATCCTGCCCGATCCGCACGCGGCGGAGGCGGCGAAATGGGAGGCCCTGGGCGTGGCGAAGCCCTACCTCGGCGTGCCCTACGAGCAGGTCGAGCGAGAGCTGTTCCGGATGAGCCGCTGAATTCAAGCAGAGAAGCGCTGTTCTCCTCCGACGTAGGTCGCGACCACCTCGAGGCCGGGAGTCAAGAGGGTCACATCGGCGAGCAGACCCTGTTGGATGCGTCCGCGGTCCTTGAGACGGAGCGAGCGGGCTTGGTTCGCGGCGCAGGTTTTCGAAAGTTCGTTCAGCGGGATGGCGGTGAGTTTCGAGACGAGGCGGAGCGCTTCATCGAAGGTGACGATGGAGCCCGCGAGATTGCCGGCGGGGATGCGGGCGGCTCCATCCTTCACGATGATCTCGCCATCGTGCAGCGGGTAGCGTCCGTCGCCGAGGTGCGCGGCGGCGATGGAGTCGGTGATGAGCATGAGCCGGTCGCAGCTGCGGTGTTTGAAGATCAGGCGGATCATGTCCGGGCAAAGGTGGATGCCATCACAGATCACTTCGATCATGACGCCGTCGTCGAGGAGGGCGGCTCCGACGAGACCGACATTGCGATGATGCAGGGCCGACATCTGGTTGCAGTAGTGGGTCAGATGGGCGAGCCCCATCTCGCGTGCGGCCTGGAAATCGGCGTAGCTGGCGGCGCTGTGGGCGGCCGAGGTGACGATGCCCATTTTCCGCATCTCGGCGAGAAAGGGGAGGGCACCGTCGAGTTCGATCGCGAGACTGATGAGGCCGACCGGACAGACCTCGTGGAGCCGGCGGATCTCATCGACATCCGGACGCCGCATGTAACGGGGATCCTGCGCCCCGGCCTGGGAGGGATTGATGTAAGGCCCCTCGACGTGGAGAAACGGTGCCCGCGCGAAACGCGGGTTCTTCCGGTATTCGGCCACGGCCCGGGCCATGCGGACCTTGTGTTCCGCCGAGGCGGTCCAGGTGGTGGGCAGAAAGGTGGTGACGCCTTCGGCCAGCTTGGCTTCGGCGTGCGCCTCGACCGCTTCGAGGGTGGCGTAGGAGAGATCGAAGCCCCTCGCTCCGTGGGTGTGGATGTCGATGAAGCCGGCCGTGGCATAAACCTCGCCGCCGCCGTCGAAGATCACCGGGACGCCATCGGGAGGCTGGTGACCTTCGTGGATGCGGGCGATGTTTCCATCATCGCCGAGCTCGATCGAGACCGGGCGGATGTAATCGTTCGGAGAGACGAGGAGGACGTCGGCTAAGATACGGGGCATGCCCGCAACCTAGCTCCGGAGACCACGATGGAAAAGTGGAAAGGCGGTGAAAGCAGGCGTCTTCCCTCCGCCGCCAAGCAAATTACTGCGCAGGAGCAGGAGCAGGAGCAGGAGCAGGAGCTGGAGCCTCCACCTTGGGCGCTTCCGGCTTTTCGGGAGCCGGAGCAGGAGCTGGAGCCGGGGTTTCGGCTTTGGGAGTTTCGGGCTGGGCGGGAGTCGCCGGAGCAGGTGCGGGCGTGGCAGCCTTGGGGGCTTCCGCCGGAGCGGGCGCGGCCGGAGCCGGAGTCACCGCCGGTGAGGTGGCCGGAGCGGGAGCCGGAGCCGGAGCCGGAGCCGGAGCGGGTGTTACGGCGGGAGCGGCACCCGGTGCGGGGGCCTCCGTCTTCGGTGCCTCGGCTGCCGGTGGTGCCGGGGGAGCGGGCTTCTCGATTTCGGTGGGATTGCCGACTTTCAGCAGGGCGATTTTCTCCTCGGCGTATTCAAAGAAGGGATTGCCGGGGTGGAGGGTGTAGGATTCCTGGTATCGCTGGTCGGCGGACTTGGCATCGCCGGCTTCGAGGGCAAGATCGCCGAGACGGATGCGGGCGAGCGGGGTCAGTTCGCCGTCGGGCTGCGCGGCGATGACCTGCTCGTAGTGCGATTTCGCCTTCTCGGCGTCTCCCGAGGTGTGATAGAGATTGGCGAGGGCGAAGAGGCCCTGGGCATGACGGGGATGGCTTTTGAATTCGCTCGTGAACCGCTCGAGGGTGGCGCGCGCGTCTTCGGGTTTGCCTTGATCGATCTGCAGCTCGGCCTTCGAAAGAAGGGCGTTGCCGGCGGGTATGGAACCGGGGAAATCGACGAGCACACCATCGAGGGCGGCGATTTCGCCCTTCGAGACCGCGCTGGTGTAGGCGGCGGCCGCGGCGAGGTGCTTCTGCTTTTTCAACTGCGCTCCCACGAGGATGGCACAGAGGACGATCGCGCCGATCGCGATGGCGGCGAGGATCTTCGTGCGGTGACGATCGATCGCATCGACGACTCCGGAGGCTTCGCTCGCGGCGAGGGCGTCGAGATTCTTCGGTTCCTCGGAGGGGGTGGGCTTTTGGGGGGCGTCGGCCATGATCTGGGAGGGATGAAAAAGAGAGGGTCGGTCCGCTTGGGCGGGAAGGGGCGGCAATTCTAAGCGATATTCCGCGTTTGTCAGCCGCCAACTTGCGGTCGTGCGCGGAGAGGTGGATCAGCCACCCACGGCGGCGCGGGCCTCGTCGGCGAGGGCGGTCGAGAGGTAACGCTCGCCGGTGGAGCAGCCGATCGTGACGATGAGCTTGCCCTTGTTCTCCGGGCGCTTCGCCACTTCGATGGCGGCGACGACGTTGGCTCCGGTGCTGATACCGCCGAGGATGCCCTCCTCTTTCGCGAGACGACGGGCCATGGTGAAGGCGTCGTCGTTCGAGACCTTCACGCACTCCACGATCTGGTCTTCGCCCGATTCGCCCTTGAGGCGGAGGTTTTTCGGCACGAAACCGGCCCCGGTGCCCTGGATTTTGTGGGGTCCGGGAGTCGGTGCCTCGCCCGCGAGGGTCTGGGTGATGACGGGGGAATCGGCCGGCTCGGCCACGATCACCTGGATGTTGGGATTCTTTTTCTTCAGGCCCTCGACGCAACCGGTCGCGGTGCCTCCGGTGCCGACGGCGGCGACGACGATGTCGACCTTGCCATCGGTGTCGGCCCAGATCTCCTCGGCGGTGGTCTTGATATGGATCGCGGGGTTCGCGGGGTTGTTGAACTGCTGGGGAATGAAGGAATTCGGGGTCGCGGCGGCGATTTCCTCGGCTTTGGCAATGGCGCCCTTCATGCCCTTGGCACCTTCGGTGAGGACGAGCTCGGCACCGAGCAGGGCGAGGAGGGTGCGGCGCTCGAGGCTCATCGTCTCGGGCATGGTGAGGATGAGTTTGTAGCCTTTCGCCGCGCAGACAAAAGCCAGGGCGATGCCGGTATTGCCGCTGGTGGGCTCGACGATGATGGTATCCTTCGTGATCTCGCCGGCGGCCTCGGCGGCCTCGATCATGGCCATGCCGATGCGGTCCTTGACCGAGCCGAGCGGATTGAAGAATTCGCACTTGAGCGCGACGGTCGCCTCGAGGCCTTCGGTGACGCGGTTCAGTTTGACGAGGGGCGTGTTGCCGACGGTTTCGACGATATTGCTGTAGATTTTTCCGTGTGCCATGGGGTGGTGTAGGGGGTGAAAGGTGGGGTTTGGCAATCGTGGCGTCCGCCTCGTGGGGTGCGCGTCCGGGGAGGATTCAACGAAACGGGCGATCCTGCAATCCGATTTTGTCCCGTCGCGTCCGGCGGGGAACGCCGCGAACGCGCAAAATGGGCGGATTTCCGGTCGTGAGAAAAAAACCAGATTGGCACTTGCGGATTTTCTTTGCTCTTCTAGCGATTAACGGTTGCGGCTGAGTCGTAATTCGCTAGAAAGCCATCTCACTCCTACCGGCCATGTCAGAACTGATCGACCCAGACGAGCTCGAAGGGCTCTTGAAGAAGCTCCCCGAATGGGATCTCGAAAACAACACCATCGTCCGTGTGATGGAGTTTGATGATTTCATGGAGGGCATCGACTTCGTCAATGCGGTGGCCGAGATCGCCGAAGAAGCGGGCCATCATCCCGACATCGACATCCGCTGGTGTACGATCACGGTGCGTCTCACCACCCACGATGCGGGCGGTCTCACCGAGTCCGACCTCGAGGTGGCGAAGAAGATCGACACCCTCGTCGATTGACGGGACGGCGCGACCGCGCCGTTTTTCCCCCTGCGGAAAAGTCTTTCCAGTTGGCAATCGTCACGCTAATCTCCGCGCATGATTTCCCCCATGCTCCGAGCGTTTTCGCTGTTCTCTTCTCTTGCGGCCCTTTCCCTCACGCTTACCGGCTGCGGTGAATCCGGTGGCGGCGGGTCTGCGGGCGGAGGGGCCAAAGCCCGGTATGCCTTCATCACGAACGGCGTCGCGGAATTCTGGACCATCGCTGAAGCCGGTGCGAAACAGGCGGGACAGGATCTCGGGGTGGAGGTCGGCGTCTTCATGCCGGGCTCGCTCACGGATCAAAAACAGATGATGGAAGATGCGGTGACCCGTGGCTACGCCGGGGTCGCGGTGAGCCCGATCGATCCGGCGAACCAGACCGAGATGCTGAACCAGGTCGCGGCTGCGACGAAACTCGTGACGCACGACTCCGACGCGCCGGAGTCGAACCGCCTCGCCTACATCGGGATGGACAACTACACCGCCGGCCGGCTCTGCGGTCAGCTCGTGAAGCAGGCTCTGCCGCAGGGTGGCGAGGTGATGATCCTGATCGGCCGGATGGAGCAGGACAACTCCCGCAAACGCCGCCAGGGCGTGATCGACGAGCTGCTCGGCCGCTCCGAGGATGCGAATCGCTACGACGCTCCCGGCGAAGTGATCGAGGGGAATGGATTCAAGATCCTCGGCACGCTTACCGATGGATTCGACCTCGCGAAAGCCAAAGCGAATGCCGAGGATGCCCTTTCCCGCCACCCCGAGCTCGATGCGATGATCGGCCTTTTCGCCTACAATCCGCCCTCGATCCTCCAGGCACTGGAGCAGGCCGGCAAGCTCAAGACGGTGAAGGTGATCGGCTTCGATGAAGATGACGGCACTCTCGCGGGGATCCAATCCGGGGCGGTCCATGGCACCGTCGTGCAGAATCCCTACGAATATGGTTATCAATCGGTGAAAGTGCTGCACGCCCTCGCCGGTGGCGACACCTCGGTGGTGCCGGCCGACCAGTTCATCCAAATCCCCGGCCGCCAGATCAAGTCCGACAATGTCGAGGCTTTCTGGGCGGATCTGAAGGCGAAGACCGGCAAGTGATCACGCCTCCAGACCGACACGCCGCCTCGCCTCGGCGAGGTAGGTTTCGTCGATCTCGAAGCCGGTGAACCTCGCCACATCGCCTTCACCGGCGGCGACGGCGGCATTGCCGATCCCGAGAAAGGGCTCCAGCATCGCGAGCGTCGCCGGATCGCCGCCGTGCAAGGCGATGCACTTCTTCGCGAGATCGACGGGAAAGGTCGCGGGATGGGGGCGTTCCTTGTCCCGGCTCAGAATCGTTTCGTAGGGGACGAACCAATTGTTTCCACGGCAGCGTTTGTCGCGGCCATCGGTGTGGCCCCATCGGGCGATGTTGCTCTTGTCGGCGTAGGGAACGCCCACGGCGAGACGATCGAGCGGGACGTTTCCCGACTTCGTGAAATGAAAGAGGTATTCGTGGCAGTCGGTGAGGTAGCGCTTCGAATTGATCGGCTTGAAGTGACCGACCGACACGGGATCGCCATGGCGCGGCTCGACCGTGATGGACTTGATCCAATGGATCGTGTTCTGCAGCACGAAGAGAGGACGCAGGGCCAGGGCGAGCTCGTGCGGCATCCACGGATTCGCGGGCGCGGCTCCGACATTCAGGAAAAACGAGCCGCCCGGTTTCAGGAGGCGACGCACCTCGCCCGCCCATTCGAGCGACCACGCGAGGTAGGCCCCGGGGGAGAGACGGTCGCGATACTGCTCGTAGCCGATCCCGAGATTGTAGGGCGGTGAAGTGACGACGAGGTCGATCGACTCATCAGGCAGGGATTTCATGCCCTCGACACAGTCTCCATGGCGGAGGTCGAATCGGGTCGTGAAAGATCCCGTGTCTTTCGGAGCCGCCGGGACGCGGCGTTTCTTGCCCGGGTGATCGGCGCCATCTTCAAAACCGGGGAGGTGATCTGAGC
>JALRFZ010000777.1 GCA_023253615.1 Verrucomicrobiales bacterium
CAGTATCTCTTCCGCATCAACAAGGGCATGCTCGATCCCTCGGAGGATGTGAACGATCACATGCCCGATCATCTGCGCCCCATCCCGTTCCCGAACATGATCTATCTCGGCGACGGACCCACCGACGTGCCCTGTTTCACCGTCATGAAACGCTTCGGCGGCCACAGCATCGCCGTCTACAATCCCGGCGACCAGACGCGCATCAGTTTCCGCAAGGCCTTCCAGCTTTCGGGGGTCGCGGGGCGCATCAAACACATCGCCCCCGCCGATTACCGCGCCGGCAGCCACCTTCGCCTCATCCTCGAGGAGACCGTGCTCGAGATCGCCTCGCGCATCGTCGAGACCCGCCGGCGCGAGATCATGGACAACACCGTCGCCGCGCCCACGCACTGAGCGGCCGGAGGCCGCTGCAAAAGGTGGGAAGGTGAAAGATAAAAGGTCTCCTCCGGAGGGATTTCCGGGCATCAGATCCGCCCTAACAAAGCACCCAGTTCCGCCACTTCCCACTGGCCCGGCGCGTTCGGGACGCGGAGATAGCCGTAGTTCAGGCACGAGCCCGCCTTCGCGAGGACGAGGCGCGAGAGTTTGCCCATCGCGCCCATGCCCATCGCCGAGATGAGGCGGCCTTTCCCCCGGTGGTATTCGACGAGCGAGACGAGATCGAAAAGCTCTTTCATCTCCGTCACCACCACCGCCACTTTCGCGATGTCGGCGCCGCGGGCGTAGGCTTCGGCGAGGCGGTCGGCGATCGCCTCGCGGCCGGGGAAACCCTGGAAATCATGGAACGAAGCCACCAGCATTCCACCCGCGGCGTGGACCTCGTCGGCGAATCCCGAAAACTCCGCCTGCGCGAGCGAGCCGATTTCCGTATCGACGAGCATGGCTTTGGCGAGGTGCCGCCGGTAGATCTCCACGCGCATCGGGGCGTCGAGGTGCCCGTGGCCACCCTCGATCGGTGACCGCACCGTCAGCAACACGGGGCGCGGTGAGGCAGCCATGACGCGGGCCGCTTCGTCCTCGTGCCGGAGGAGATTGTCGAGACGATATTCCAGCACTTCACAGGTGGGATCTCCGCCATGGGCGAGGTAGGCGAGATCATCGGCTTGCGTCACCGTCGCGACGACGCGGGGGCTGGAGAGATCGGGGTGCACGCGGTAGGGAAAGGCCGGATTGGCGGAAAATCAATCCCGCGCTCGCATCATCCGCATCCTTCCCACCGCTTCGGCGGCGGAGTCGGAGGCCTGGGCGAGGTGTTTGCGCATCGCATCGGCGGCGCGTCCCGCATCGAAGCGGGCGAGGGCGGCGAGGATGTCGAGATGCTCGTCGGCGGTGGTCTCGTGGATCCCGTAATCCTGGCCTCCCACGATCTCCCGCACCGTCTGCACGACATCGCCGTAGCGCGCGATCTCGGCATAGAGACGCTTGTTTCCCGCGGCCTCGGCGATGATGCGGTGCAGCGTGCGATCGTGCTCCCAATCGGGATCGACCCCGCCCGATTCCCGGATGCGGGTGAAAACCGCGAGCAGGGAATCGAGCGTCTCCGGCGGGATCTTCCCCGCCGCGAGGCGCGTCGCCTCCACCTCGAGGAGGCAGCGCACCGCGTAGACTTCGCGCAGCTCGTCCGGACCGAAGGGGAGGAAGATCGCCCCGCAGTTCCGGCGCAGTTCCACGAAACCGAGCCCCTGCAGTTCCAGCAGCGCCTCGCGCACCGGCGTGCGGCTGACGCCGAAGCGGGCCACCGCTTCGGCTTCGGTGAGGCGCACCCCGCCCTCCCATTCGCCGCGCAGCAGTCCGGCGAGGAGTCCGCGCACCACGAGTCGCTTGCCGCCGGAGCGTGGAGCAGGGGAGGAAACAGGCGGCAGCATCGGAATGGCGGGGTTCATTTGGCAGGATACGTTCCAGGGTCGGACCCGCTCCGCAACGCGTCAGTAAAAACCCGCGTCCGGGCGGTGCAATCGCATTTTTTCCGACGGCTCCCTTTCTCAGTCCTTCGGGGGCTGGTGGTTCAGGAAGCCCTTCAACCGGATCCCGCCATCGACGGTGAGCACCTCGGCGGTGATGTAGTCGGCATCGTCCGAGCAAAGAAACACGGCCGCCTTGCCGATGTCGGCGGGCAGTCCGAGCCGGCCCCAGGGGATGTCTTTTCCAGCTTCGTCGATGACGCCCGCCGAGAAGACCTCGCGCTCGCCCGGCGTGTCGATCCATCCCGGGGCGATCGCGTTCACATTCACCCGCAGCCCGATCAACTCCGCCGCGACCGTGCGCATGAGGTGCTCCAGCCCCGCCTTCGCCGCATTGTAGGCCGCCGCGCGCGGAAAGGGCAGGGTGCCGTGGACCGAGGAGATGTAGACGATCTTGCCCCCGCCGCCCCGCTCCGCGAAATGGCGCCCCACGAGCTGGCTGAGATGGAATCCGCTCGTCAAGGTGCCCTGGAGGGTTTTCTCGAAGAGGTCGGGATCGTAATCGAGAAAGTCGCCCCGGCGGCTGAAGGCGGGATTGCTCACGAGGATGTCGATCCTGCCCGCCTCGGCGAGCGAGGTGGCGACGAGGGCTTCGCATCCCTCGCGCGAAAAGATGTCCGCCTCCACCGGCCGACATTGGCGTCCGAGGGCGCGGATCTCCTCCGCCGTGGTGTGAATGTCAGGGCTGCCGGGGCGGTCGTTGAGGACGAGGTCGGCGCCGGCCCCGGCCAGGGCGAGTGCGCAACCTTTGCCGATGCCGCGACCGGCACCGGTGACGAGGGCGGTTTTTCCGGACAGTTTCATACAGGGGAAGTTTCAGTGTGGAGGCGGCCCGCCCCCTTGCGAAGTGGAAAATGCGACACGATGAAGGGAGCCGCGGGTTGGTGCCCTTCACCCGTTCTCCGGAGTGTAGCTGCCGCCGTATCCCGGCTCGTAAAGACGCAGCCCGGTTCGCTGCGAGATCTCGCGGAAATGGGCGTCGACCGCGTAGAGCCGCACGTTGTCGTGCAAGGCCACCGCGGAGATGAGCACGTCGAGCCACGGCACGTCGTGCCCCCCGTCGCGCAGCCGCCAGGCGAGCGCCACTCCCCGCTCCCAGTCCTCCTCGCGGACGGGACGGTAGGGGATCACCGAAAACCAGTGACCGAGCCGCGTCCGCTCTTCCCGGCGCGCCCCGCCCAGCACTTCCAGCCGGATGGGGGAGCACCACTGCGCCTCATAGGCATCGAGCAAGGCCTCGACGGCGAGTTTCACCCGGAGATCGCCATTCCGACGCAGGGCCTCGATCCAGGCGGACGAATCGACCAAGACCATGGCTCAGCCCAAGGTGAGGGGAGGGATGGGATTCTCCGGGTCGTCACCGCCGGGTCCCTCCGCGGCAGGATCAGGATAGTCGAAGGCCCCTTCGCGGATGAGACGCCCGAACTCCTTGGCACGACGACGATAGGTGAACTCCACGATGGCCTTGGCCAAGGCAGGGCTCTTCCGGGTCTCGCCGGTCAGGGCCATGACCTCTTTCAAGGTCTCTTCATCGATATCCACGCTGACTCTCATCAAGAGCAATCTGGATGCGGAATGCGGCAATACAAGTCATTGTTTGCATCAAATCGATGACAAGCGTGGTGTCTTTTGCGGAAGGTGCCGGGCGGCTCACGGGTGGAAAGGCCAGAAGATCGGGATGAAGACCACCGCCACGCCCCAGAGAATGAGGTTCAGGGGCACGCCGATCTTGGGGAAATCGGAGAAGCGGTAGCCGCCGGCTCCGAAGACATAGGTATTCGTCTGATAGCCGATCGGTGTCATGAAGCTGGCGCTGGCTCCGAACATGACTGCGACGATGAACGGCCGGGGATCGACCTGCATCGATTCGGCGACACCGATGGCGATCGGAGTCAGCAGGATCGCGACTGCGTTGTTCGTGACGATCTCCGTGACGGTCGAGGCGATCAGGTAGATCGCGGCCAGCACCGCGAGCGGGCCGAGGGAATTGAGCAGTCCGGCGGCGGAGTGGACCAGGAGCGAGGCCGCCCCGGTCGTCTCCATCGCCTTGCCGAGTCCGAGCATGCCGAAGATGATGAAGAGGATGCTCCACTCCACGGAGTGATAGACCTCCTTCGGATCGAGACAGCGGGTCAGCACCACGAAGGTCGCCGCCGCGAGCGAGGCGAGGGCGATGGGCATGATCTCGAAGGCCGAGAGCAGCACCACCACGAGGATCGCGCCGATGGCGAGCGGTGCCTTGTCGCGGCGGAAGGGTTTCTCTCGGGTCTCGTTCAGGCTGAGGAAATCATCGTCCTCCTGCATCTTCGCGAGATTTTGCTCCGGCCCCTCGAAGATCACCGTGTCGCCGAAGCGCAGGGGCACATCGAGGAAGTTTTCCGTCAGGTTTGTGCCGCGGCGGTGCACGGCGGCGGCGCGGACACCGTAGCGGCGGCGGAAGCCCAGCTCGCGGATCGTCTGGCCGATGAAGTCCGACTGCGGCCCCACGATCGCTTCGACGAGTTTCAGCGAGGCCGGGTTCGTCGGCGTCTCCGAGTGGCTCTCCGATCCGAAATCGAGCCCGTTCATCTCCCGGATCGCGGCGATCCCGCGCGAGGGCGCGGTGAGCACGAGGAGGTCGTCGGGCCGCAGGACGAGTTCATCGATCGGCGTGTCGTCGATGCGGTGACCGTCGCGGATCACTTCGAAAATCCGGATGCTGCGGCTCTTCCCGAGCGCGGTCTCCGCCACCGCTTTGCCGACGAGCGGGGAGTTCCCGAGGATCACGGCGTGCGTGTAGAAGCTGCGCGTGTCCTCCGTCGAGAGCAGGGAGGAGAGCGTGTCGCGATCCGGCAGCAGCTTCCGGCCCACGAACAAGAGGTAGGTCCCGCCGACCAACGCGTAGATCAGACCCATCTTCGAGATCTCGAAGATCGAGAAAGGCGGCTGGCCCTGCTCCACCGCCACGCCTGAGACGAGGATGTTCGTCGAGGTGCCGATCAGCGTCAGGGTGCCGCCGAGGATCGAGAAAAAGGAGAGGGGAATGAGCAGGCGCGAGGCCTTCAG
>JALRFZ010000782.1 GCA_023253615.1 Verrucomicrobiales bacterium
TCGACGACCTCGAGCCCAACATCGCCACCGCGCGCCGGCTCGGCTTCCAGGTGCATCACTACGACGCCCGCCGCCATGGTGACCTCGAGCGCGAGCTCAACGCCTGGCTGTCACGCGTTTTGTGAGGTGGCCGTGCGCCACATCGAGGGGAGCGCGGACACTCTTGTCCGCCTCTTCCGGGAATCACCGTTGCGGGCAGGAGTGCCCGCGCTCCATTCGCTTGCTATCTCCGATCATTCCGCCCGTCTCGCCCGGTCGATCCAGACCGCACCGAGGATCACGGCACCGAGCACGATCTTCTGGGTGTAGCTCTCGACGTTCATCAGGTTCATCCCGTTCTGGATCACCGCGATGGTGAAGGCGCCGAGGAGGGTGCCGATCATGCTGCCCCGTCCTCCGCTCAGGCTCGTGCCGCCCACGACGACGGCGGCGATCACGTAGAGTTCATACATTTCACCATAGGTCGGAGAGCCGCTCTTCAATTGCGAGGCCATCACGACGCCGCCGAGCCCGGCAAAGAGGGCGCTCAGGACGTAGGCCGACATCACCACGCGCTCCACGGGCACGCCGGAGAGACGGGCCGCGGTCCGGTTGCCACCCACCGCGTAGAGATAGCGCCCGAACACCGTCCGGGTCATCATGAGGTGGGCGACGGCATAGAGCCCCAGCATCAACACCACGGCGTTCGGCAATCCGAGGCTCGTGCCGCGGCCGAGCGTCGTGAAGGATTCCGGCACCTGATAGACCGATTCGCCCGAGGTCAGGCGATAGGCCGCTCCGCTCGCCATCAGCATCAGCGCCAGGGTGACGAGAAAGGGCGCGATGCGATGTCGGGTCACCATCCAACCGGTCGCCAGTCCCAGCGCTCCGCAGACCACGATGCCTCCCGCACACGAGAGAGCCATGCCTATCGCGCCCGCCTCGACGCCTCCGGCCACCTCGCGGATGAGCCAGGTCGCGACGACCGCGGCCAGGGCCAGCAGGCTGCCCACCGACAGATCGATCCCGCCGGTGAGGATCACCAGCGTCATGCCGATCGCCATGATCGCAATCACCGCGATCTGGTTGGCGATGTTCAGCAGGTTCTCCCGCTTGAGGAAATTCGAACCACGCTGCCGCTGTGGCGTCACCAGAACCGGATCGCCGAGAGCGGGAAAATCCGCCTTCAATTCATCAAAGATCAGCCATCCGGATGCCAGTGCGGAGACGGCGATGGCCTCGAGCGGACCGCCCTGCTTGGCCAGATCCTCGAGCGCCACCCGGGCGTCCCGAGGTTCGCCCGTGACGACGGCCACCACCTCGCGTCCGTCGTTTTCCAAGCCCGCCGCCACCGCCTCCGAAAAGGCCTTTTCCTCCGGCAGGGCTCCCGCGACCACGAGCACCTTCGCCCCCGGCCCGGCCCCCGCGACGATCCGCGCCACCACGGACGGAGCCGCCGCCGCGCCGGTGGACGGTTGCTCGCTCCAAGTGGCGAGACTGAAAAAGACGGCGAGCCCCAGGAGCACCAGCCCCATCCCCGCCTCCGCCGGCATCCCACGAAGTTTCATCAAACCTTCGTCATTCGTCATTCGCCATTCGCCATTCGCCATTCGCCATTCCGACTCACCGCAACTCCGCCTCCGCATCTGCCTTGCGATACAGCTGCGTCGGGATCAGGATCTGGGGTGGCAGCTCCTCGCCCTTCGAATGCCGCACGATGGCATCGACCACTTTCACCCCCATCTGATCGGGAAACTGAATCGGATCCGCGTAGATCTTGCCCTCCTTGATCGCCTGTTTGCCCTCGGGCTGTCCGTCGAATCCGACGATCACGATCTGCTCCGCCTTGCCTGCCTTTTCCAAGGCCGCCCTCGCCCCGAGCGCGGCGGGATCGTTGATCGCGAAGATCCCCCGCAGATCCGGATGCGCCTGCAGTGCATCCTCGGCCGCGCGGAATCCGATGTCCTTCGCTCCGCCACTCTCCAGTTCCGCGACGATCTCGAGTTTACCGGCCGCAGTCGCATTGTGCTCCTCGACCACGGCGCGAAAACCCTTCACCCGCAGGATGCAGGACTCGGCCTGTTTCAGGTGCAGGATCGCCACCTTGCCTCCGGCATCTCCGAGCGCCTCGATCATCGCCTTCGCCGCCTCGCGACCGCCGCCCTCGTTGTCGGTCGCGATCTGGGTGACGATATTCACGCCGGGTTCATTGCAGGGAATGTCCACGGTGAAAACGGGGATGCCCGCCGCATTCGCCTCCGCGATCACCGGCAGGATCGATTTCGAATCGCACGGACTCAACACGATCGCCGCCGCGCCCTTCACGATGAAATCCTTGATCTGGTTGCTCTGTTTCGCCACGTCCTTGTCGCCGCTCACGACGAGGGTCTCGTAGCCATGCTTTGCTCCCTCCGCGGTGATGGTGTCGCCGATCACCTTGAAAAAAGGATTCTCCAGGGTGAGGAGCGAAACCCCGATGAGCCCGCGGTCCGCGCCACCGCTCCGGGTGGTAGACTCCTGCGAGCCGCCGCATCCACCGAGAGTGAGCGCAAGAACGACGGGAAGAAAAAGGAAACGAAACTTCATGTCAGGGGTTGGATGGACCGCGATTCTGGCCAGCCATCATCGATCCGGCAAGCCTGATCCGACAGAAATCACGCCATCCCTCTGGACAAAGTCCCGCGCTTTCCGCCAAACTCGCCATTGATGAATCCCCGTCTCCTTTCCCTGCTCGCTTGTCTCCCCGTCGCGATCGCGACGGCGGCCGAAAAGCCGAACATCCTCCTCATCTGCGTCGACGATCTCAAGCCCGTCCTCGGCTGTTACGGCGATGCCCACGCCAAAACCCCGAATCTCGACCAGCTCGCGGCACGCGGGCTGCGGCTCGACCGCGCCTACTGCAACCAGGCCGTCTGCTCGCCGTCGCGCAATGCCCTCATGACCGGTCTCCGCCCGCAGACCCTTGGCATCTACGAGCTTTCGACGAACTTCCGCAAGGCGCGTCCCGATGCCATCACCGTGGCGCAGCATTTCAAAGCCGCCGGCTACCGCACCGAAGCCCTCGGCAAGATCTTCCATGTCGGACATGGAAACTCCGAAGACGAGGCGTCGTGGACGGTGCCCCATTTCAAACCGAAAGGCCCCCAATACCTCGACCCCGAAAACAACGCGCCCAACACCCCCGAGGCCAAAGCGAAGGAGCTACGCGGAGCGCCCACCGAATCCGCCGACGTGCCCGACGAAGCCTATCCCGATGGTCAGATCGCCCTCGAAGCCGTGAAGCGGATCGAGGACGCGAAAGGCAAGGACGAGCCCTTTTTCCTCGCCGTGGGATTCCTCAAACCCCACCTGCCGTTTGTCGCGCCGAAGAAATACTGGGATCTCCACGATCCCGCTTCGCTGCCCATGCCCGGACGCGACACCCCGCCCGATGGCGCGCCGGAGTTTGCGCCCCAGTTCGGTGGAGAGCTGCGCCGTTACAAGGACATCCCCGGCGGTCGCGAGCCCCTCGGTGAAGATCTCACGCGTCATCTCATCCATGGCTATTATGCCGCGACCAGCTACATGGATGCTTGCGCCGGGAAGGTGCTCGATGCGCTCGAGGCGAATGGTCTCGCCGACAACACCATCGTCGTGCTCTGGGGCGACCATGGCTGGCACCTCGGCGATCACGGCATGTGGTGCAAACACACCAACTACGAGCAGGCCGCGCGCATTCCTCTGATCGTCGCCTTGCCCGGAAAAAGCGGCAACGCCTCGACCGCCCTCGTCGAGACCGTCGACCTCTATCCCACCCTCACCGAGCTCGCCGGATTGCCCGCGCCGGAAGGACTTGATGGCAAGAGCTTCGCCGCCCTGCTGGAAAACCCCGACGCCCCCCATCGCGACCACGCCATCCATGTCTATCCGCGGAACAATCTCCTCGGCCGCGCCATCCGCACCGACCGCTACCGTCTCGTCGAATGGAAAAAGCCCGGCGACGCGCCCGACACGGCCGTCTTCGAACTCTACGACTACGAGTCCGATCCTGACGAAACCAAAAACCTCGCCCCGGAGCAGGGATCCGTTGTCGCGGAGTTGAAGCAATTCCTCGCCACCCATCCCGAGGCCGTGCCGCAAATCCGGGCGAAAGCCGCTGCCGCCGCGAAGCCTGCGGCCAAGCCCGATTCCAAATCCAAAGGAAAATCCAAAGACCGCTCCGCCATGTTCCGCCAGCGCGACAAGGACCAGGATGGCAAACTCACCCGGGAGGAATTTCTCCTCAATCAACCCGACCCCGACGAGGCTCCGAAACGCTTCCCCGTTTTCGACGCAAACAGCGATGGTTTTCTCTCCGAAGAGGAGTTCGTGAAAAGCGGCAAAGTCGCCAAACCCTGACACTCCCACCCATGAGTGAACGAGTCGCCATCCTCGGCGCGAGCGACCAGCCCGACCGCTACGCCCACCGCGCCTTCCGCATGCTGCGCGAGCACGGACACGAGGCCGTCCCGGTCCATCCGACCTTGGCGGAGATCGAAGGCGTATCCGTCGTCCCCGATTTACCGAGTGTGGACGGTCAGGTCGACACCTTGACCCTCTATGTTCGCCCCTCGATCTCCGAATCCATCGCAGATGACATCGTCGCGATGAAGCCCGGGCGGGTGATTTTCAATCCCGGCACCGAATCCGCGCTTCTGCAGGCTCGGCTCGATGAGGCCGGGATTCCCTGGGAGGAAGCCTGTACGCTGGTGCTGTTGGGGACGGGGATGTTTTGAGCGCCCCTTCCAAGCCACCTGTTCCCAAAGAGAAGCGCTTGCACGATATCGCAGCCTCCGCCACGATGGCGGCAAACGCCATGCTCTCCCACCCCATCACCGGACTCATCGCCGCGACACACACGCCCTTTCACACCGACGGCAGCCTCCACCTCGCCGTCGTCGAAACACAGGCCGCCCATCTCCTCGCCAGCGGTGTGAAACGTGCCTTCATCGCCGGCACCACGGGAGAAAGCCATTCCCTGAGTCTCGCCGAACGCCGCGCCCTCACGGAACGCTGGATGAAGGTCACCGAAGGGACCGAGTTGAAAGTGATCGTCCACGTCGGCGCCAACTGTCTCGGGGATGTCTGCGACCTCGCCGCCCACGCTCAGGAACTCGGAGCCGAAGCCATCAGCGCGTTGGCTCCGAGTTACTTCAAGCCGCGCGACGTCGCCTCGCTCGTCGCCTGCTGCGCGGAGATCGCCGCCGCGGCTCCGGACCTGCCGTTTTTCTTCTACGACATTCCCGGATTCACCGGCGTGTCGCTGTCGATGCCGCAATTCCTCGAAGCGGCGGCCGACCGCATTCCCAATCTCTCCGGCGTCAAGTTCACCAATCCCGACGGCATGATGTTCCAGCAGTG
>JALRFZ010000011.1 GCA_023253615.1 Verrucomicrobiales bacterium
AGAATGCCATGGCTTTCCACGGACTCGGCGTCACCGAGCACAGCCACGGATCGAAGACCGTCATGACCCTCGCCGACATCGCCATGATGACCGGCAACATCGGCCGTCCCGGCGTCGGGGTGCTGCCCCTGCGCGGACAGAACAACGTCCAGGGTGCCGCCGACATGGGCTGCCAGCCCCACCAGGGCGCCGGTTACCTCCAGGTCAATGATCCCGAGGTGCACAAACGCTACGAGGAATTCTACGGCGTCCACCTCAGCGACCGGATCGGCTACAAGATCCCGCAGATGTACGAGGCCGCCCTCGCCGGCCACCTCAAGGCCCTCTGGATCATGGGCGAGGACGTCGCCCAGACCGACCCGAACACCGAGCACGTGCAGGCCGCGCTGAACGCCCTCGACTTCCTCGTCGTGCAGGAGCTCTTCATGACGCCCACCTGCGAGTTCGCCGACGTCGTCCTGCCCGCCTCCTCCTTCCTCGAGAAGAGCGGCACCTTCACCAACGGCGAGCGCCGCGTCCAGCGCGTCAATGCCGTCATCCCCCCGGTCGAGGGCACCAAACCCGACGGCGTCATCATCGCCGAGATCATGCAGCGCATGGGGATGGACCAGCCCGACTACACCCCCGAGGGCGTCCTCGCCGAGATCGCACAGATCGTGCCCTTCTTCAAAGGCGCGACCTGGGAGAACCTCACCGAGCAGGGCACCCAGTGGCCCATCGCCGACGGCGGCGTCGGCACACCCATCCTCCACCTCGACAGCTTCAAGCGCGGCCTCGGCAAGTTCCACTTCTTCGAGTTCCGCGAGTCCAAGGAGATTGAGAAACACGGCGCCGAGTATCCCTTCATCCTCACCACCGGCCGCATCCTCGAGCATTACAACTGCGGCACCATGACCCGCCGCACCGGCAACGCCCAGATCGTGAGCGAGGATCTGCTGGCGATCCATCCCGATGATGCCGCGAAGAAGGGCATCGAAGACGGGGATCTTGTGCGGATCTATTCGGCGAGAGGCGAGGTCCGTATCAAGGCGCGGGTGTCGACCGAGGTGAAGCCGGGGGTGCTCTACACGACCTTCCACTTCCCCGAGGCGCTGGTGAACATGGTCACGAGCAGCGAGTGTGATGAGGACACGATGTGTCCGGAGTATAAGGTGGTGGCGGTGGAGGTGGAACGAGTGGGGGCGCGGGAGAAGCGCGAGGAGGAAGTGGTCGCGGTCGCGCGCCCGTAAAAGGTGAATCGAAGCGGAGCGGAGATAGGCGGAGGGAAACGAAGCCAAAAGGTAAAAGGTAAAAGGTTTAGGAAAAGGACGCCGTTTCATCACCCGCCAGCGATTCGCGGTCATTCGCGTTTCATTCGTTCCCATTCGCGTTGAAATTTTCTCTGCCTTCATCCGTGACGATTCACATTACACACGCTTCATGAAACTCCCAGCGGACAGCTACATTGATCCGCGCAAGGTCACCGACTACCTCCTCGTGCGCCGGGATGTCGACGACAAATCCGGGTTTCTGCGCCTCGCCGGCTACGAGGAAATTCATGCCAACCGTTTGTTGGAGGACATCCGCACTCTGCTCAACCAGGACGCGAAATCGATCGAGATCAGCGACTACGCCGAAAAGTTCGCCATTGACGGGATCCTCCTTGGTCCGAACGGGCGCCGCTTGCGCGTCCGGTCCATCTGGGCGAAGCTTCACACCACCGGAGAAGTCCGTTTCGTCACCCTTTATCCGCCGAGAACATGAAACACGAACTCTTCAGCCACGTCATCCTCACCCAGGACCTGCCCGAGGCCGGGCTTTGCCGGGGAGATCTCGCCACCGTGGTGGAACAGTATCCGGGTGCTGCCGGCCAGGAGTCCGGCTACGAGTTGGAAGTGTTCAACGCCGTCGGCGACACCGTTGCGGTGGTCAGCGTGCGCGAATCCCAGGTGGAGGCGCCCCGACAGGATGAGAGGCTTTGTGTTCGGCAGGCGGCTGAGGTGGTCGGGTGAGCTGGTTCTCAAACTTTTGAAACCATGAATGCCGAGGCCCAAACCGCATCGACGCCGATCGAACTCTACCGCCGGGGGCTGTCCGCCTTGCAGGAGCAGCTCGGCCCCGTCGATTCCATCCGCTTCCTGCATCTGTTTGATCCCGGCTCCGGAGATTTTACCGCTGAACGGCAGGCCGGGGCGGACGAAGGCCGGCTGGACGCGTTGTGCGAGGAGATTCGGGCGGTCGGCGAAAGGTGACAGTCATTCCCGAGATACTTCCCATTCGCGTCAACCTAAGCCCAGAGCCCTTGTCGTGACTGGGGATTTCCTCTTCCTTCTATCGCGTTGGACGTGTTTCATGAATGGTGCGAATGTCAGGATTTCCTCCCATCGCCTGGC
>JALRFZ010000037.1 GCA_023253615.1 Verrucomicrobiales bacterium
CCACCGGCTTCCAGTCGGCGACCTTGCCCGGCCCGCCGTTGCGCTGGAATCCCAGCCGGGCGATCTCCGCGTCCACCACTTCCTGGATGATGTCGGGATCCTTGCTGCTGACCCATTGAGGGATGGAGACGAGGTCGTTCGTCGCGATCGCAAAGAGCGTCTTGCCGGGAGGGCGCGCCCCTTTCTCCGCCTCGACGGCCTGGCGGGTGCCGTTGCCGAGGTGGTACCAGTAGCGCCCCGTCTCATCGACGAGGTAGGCCCATTCTGGAAGGGTTCGTGTCATTTATTCGATCCGCCGGGTCTCCCAATGGATGATGGTGCCGCGGTCGCCAGTGTATTGAACGGTGACGGACCTTTCAACCGATATTGACCCGGACCGCCCCACCGAGAGAATGCGCTTGGCGGGATCCTCGGTGGTGACCCGGGCGGCGATGTCTTCCTCGAAGCCAGGGGGGATCCCGAGCAGGTCGAGGGCGATCTCGATGTCTTCGAAGCGCAGGTCGTCGAGCGTGCCGGGGGTCTGGTCGAGCCCGTCCCGGATCGAGACGAGCTGCTCCGCGCGATCGAGAGGGCACTGGCAGGCCACGGAGATCAGGAAGGCCGGCGCCTCGTTGATGTCGAGGGGGCCGCCGCTCAGCAGGGTGAAAGCCTCGCGCCAGCGGGGATTGGCCGCCACGACCATCTCGAAGCCCTTCACCAGCAGCACTTCATTGAGCGAATCGAAGGGCCGGTTGAAGGGATGGTTGAGCCGGCCCAGATTGTAATAATAGCTGCGCTCGGCCCCGACATTGGTCACCTGGTCGTCGGCATCGACCCAGTCGATGAGGGCATCGACGACATCGACCGCCTCGTCGCGGCGCAGGCCCCATTGGTAAAAGAGCTCCTCGAGGACGATGCGGTCGTATTCCGCGTTTTCGAGGAGGGCGTTGAGGTTCAGGCGGTCTCCCTCGCTGCTGATGCGGGCGGAAAACGAGTCGCCACCGCGGAACGATTGCGAGAGGAGCCGGTCGCCCTTCTTCACCTGGGTGTGGGCGGCGATGGCGATGCCCCGGTCGGCGAGGAGCTCGGCCTGGAAAAGAGCCGAGGCGTTCGAGTCCGATTCGAGCTCGATGAAGAGGAATTGCGTCGCCGAGAACACCGCGATGCTGAGGATCGAGACGATCCAGAGGATCGCGATCAAGGCCGAGCCGCGGTGTCGCGCGCCTGCCATCCCCCGTCGGCCGGGTCTGGTCTGGGAGGTGGGGATCATCGCGAGCCGTTCAGATGCCAGTAGACGCTCCGCATCGGCGGCGAGTTGCCGTCGATCTGGAAGGTGAGTTCCACCAGATTGCTGCGGAGATTGCCGTCGAGGGATTGTTTCCACTCGCGGGTGAGGGGATCGTAGAAGCGCCACGAGAGCTGGCGCATCCGGGGGATCAGCTCGATGTAGGGCGCCTCGTTGCGGAGAAAATCGTTCTTCTGCGCCGTTTCGAAATCGAGATCGTTCATGTAGTAGACCCCCGCGCGGATGAAGCCGGTCGACTGGATCTCCGCGGCGAGCATGACACGCCGGATCTCGTCCCGCGAGTTCGCCCCGAAATCAAAGGCCTCGGGCGCATCGACCAGCGTCAGGTAGGTGTCGAAGCGGCCGCCGCCGCGGTCGAAGTAATGGAATTCGAGCGAGGAGTTCCCGCTCATGCTCTCGAGGGCGACCCGGCACGTCTCGATGAAACGCATCCGCGCGGCGGCTTCGTTCTGCACCTCGGAGACCTCCGTCATCAACTGCGAAGTCGCGCCGACGAGGGAGAAGGCCGACGTCACGAGGATCACGAAAACCGCCACCGAGAGCATCATCTCGAGCAGGGTGAACGCGCGGTCGTGTCTCCTCCGGGGCTTCATCGTCGGGTGCGGTTCAGAGAAGGTTGGGGTTGGCGATGGTGGAGGCCGAATCGAGCTCTTCATCGCGCCCGCCGGGGAGGTCGCGCATCGCCGTGACCTTGACTTCAAAAAGGTTGTCGAGGGTCTGACCCTCCTCGTTTTTCAAGTCGAGACGCTCCACTTCGATGCGGAAATACAGGCCGCGTTTGTCGGGATTGGTCTCGCGCGTCTCCGCGGTCAGGGCGGAGTCGCGGCTCACCTCCAGCATCGTCGCCCGCAGTTGCTCGCGCACCTCCGCGTCATCGATCGATTCGCCGACCGTCAGGCTGATCAGATTCAGCGCCTCGGCCAGGCTCACGGCGGCCACGGTGAACAACGCCATGGCCATGAGCAGCTCGAGGAGGGTGAATCCGCGGTTCTGGGAGAATCGGCACCACATGAGGAGAGGACCCGCACTCTAGCGGGATTCGGGAGGCGCGGCAAGGACACTCGGCGACGGTTTTGTTTCTTGAAAATCTGGAATCTTTGGCCTGCCTTGATGGTGACGGCGGCCAAGAAAAAACCCCGTCCGGATCGCACCGGGCGGGGTTTGGAGAATCCGGAGTTTCCGGGGGAATCCGGGATCAGTCTTTCGGTTTGTGATCGGTGTGGCAGGCCTTGCAGTTCTGCGCTTTTTCGAGGCGGCCGATCGCGGCTTCGCCCTTGTCTCCGCCGGCCACGGCATCCATGGCGGCGATGAGCTCCGCCACCTTCTTCTCGTAGGCGGCCTGGTCGCCGACGGGAGCCTTCGTGCCATGCATGGTCTTGACGAGGGCGGCGAGGGACTTCGTTTCGTCGTCCGAGGCGTCGCCATCGAGGACTTTGGCCATCGGGCTGGTGTCGCCCTTGAGGCCCTCTTTCATCACTTTTTCGATGGTTTCGTGATTCTCGTCGGCCACGGCGAAAGTGGCGGCGGCGACGAGGGCGGCAAAGGCGGTGAGTAGGGTGGATTTGGTCATGGACCGCAGCTTTTAGAGGCTTTCGTCAGGATTGACAAGAAAAAATCAAAAATTGGCGCGGAGGCGTCAGCGAGTTCCGGTTTCCATGCCCCAGATCGACTCGCCGCTCCGGTCGTCGATCACGGACATGCAGCCATCCTCGATCCAGCCGAGGTAGCGTCCGAAGGTATCGAGGCAGACATTCGCGGTCGCCTCGCCGCGATCGACGCGCAGTTCGCGGTCCGGCGTGTGGCCGACGAACTGGGAAAAAGCGGCGAGGGGCCGCAGATTCCACCAGCGGAGCCAGACGATGCCGGAGAGATCGAAAACAGGGTGGGGGATCCCCGCCTCCGCATCGAGCCAGGCCTCGGCGCAGAGGTGCTCGACGCGTTCGCGCGTCAAATCACCCACCGGCGGGGCGAAGACCTCCGCACCGATCCCGGCGTGGCTCAGGGCGATGCCGTCGATGAAGGCGACGAGGTGGAGCCTCGCCCAATCGTCGATCGAGAGGACGCCGGAAATGGCCTTGGATTTCTCCGGCGTGAACCCCGCCCCGAACCAGCAGATCTGCGGGTTCATGGGAAAGCGGTACCAGAGATCGTGGTTGCCCCAGAGGTGGAGGCGATCCGGCTTGGTGAGGGAATCCTTCAACCATTCCGCCGTTCCCGCCGCGATCTTCGGCGTGTCGTGGAAATCGTCGAAATAGTCACCGAGGAACACGACCCGGTCGGCCGGATACTTCGCAATCCGCGCCTCCGCCTCGGCCC